>DASSDE010000671.1:0-12460 GCA_035697365.1 Kribbella sp.
GCCACTAGGGATCGCGATGCGCTCGCACCGGGGATCGCTGCTGGGATGGTCGATGGCGACCGTGGTGGTCGCGGGTACGTTCGGCTCAGTCGCGAAACCATTGGTGAGAGCAATCAACGGCAACCCCTCGCTCGCCTCGGCCATGGGCGGCGGGGGGAGCGCTACAGGACTGGACTCCGTCCTCGCGATGACCGCGCTGCTGCTTGCGCTCATCTGTGCCGGGTACGCCGTACAGGCCGTGGGTGTGCTCCGCGCCGAGGAGTCGTCCGGGCGGCTCGAAGCCTATCTGTCGGGCGACCGAAGCCGCTGGTCCTGGCTCAGTGTGCAGCTGGCGGTCGTCGGCGCGGGAATCGTCACGGTATGTGTGGTTGGAGACGTCGTGTTCGCAGTCAGCGGTTCGGCATCGATGGGAGTGAACATCGCTGCGCAGGTGGTGCGTGCGAGCATCGGCTTCCTGCCGGCCGTAGTGTTTTTCGGTGGACTCGCGTTCTTCGCATTCACCGTCGCACCGCGCTGGGCGTCCGTTGTCTGGCTGGTCTATGCGGCCGGCGCGGTGATCGCGTACCTCGGTGACCCCTTGCACCTGGCCACCGCGTTCCGGGACCTCTCACCGTTCCACCTGATCGGCAACCCACCCGTCGAGCCGGCCGACGTGGGCAACGTCCTCCTGCTGACCGCACTCACAGCAGCGTGCCTCTTGGGCGGCTACGCCAGCTTCCGCCGCCGCGGCATCCCGCAGGCGTAACACGCTACGAGCTACGTGCGGGAGCTGGCAGTACTGGCAGGACCAGAGAGAACTTCAGCTGTCTCTGCCTTGCCAAGTGGTTACGCAAGCTTCGTTGCCTTCCGCATCGGAAAGCACCCAGAATGCGGGGGCGCGGGTCGCAGACACCAGTTGGCCCCCGGCCGCCAGTGCGATCTCGACACGGTGTGTTGCCTCGTCGTGCGGAACACAGATGTCGAAGTGGATGCGATTGCGTTGCGGGCGTGCTTGGTCCATCTGCTGGAACCAGACGGCCGGGCCCTGTCCGACGGGGTCGATGAGTGGATCTTCCGGTCCCTCGGCCCCCGCCTCACCGGTGTAGCCCAGCACCGCCTTCCAGAACGGCCGAATCCGGGCGATGTCCAGCGCATCGATCGCGATCTCCAGAATCTGGACCGACCGCGGCGCCGCCGTTCCGACCTCGGACTCCGTGAGTAGTCCGGAGCTGTTCGCGGTGGCAGAGATCCGAAGCGCGAGTTCGACATCCCGCCTGGTGACCGCTGCGTGCTTCGACGACTGCAGAGTGAAGACGACGCGATCGGGGCGGGCGTCAACTCGAAGGTGCTCGTCGACGTCGTTGCCGCACGCCTCGACAGCGGCGGCGGCGAAGTCGATCGCCCGCTCCAGCGACGGGACCTGGACGGACGTTCGCAAGGTGCCGAGTAAGAATCGCCACCCAGAGTCCCGCACCGCGTCCGACGCTTCCTGCCGACTCAATGTCTGTTCCATAGTTTCATCCTTGCCCGCCGGCGAAATGTTCAGGTGCTGTTGCGGATGTTGAGGGTGTGGGGGATGACGACCTGGCGCGGGGGCCGGGTTTCGCCGGCTATCCGGGAGAGCAGGAGGTCGAGGGCGGTTTGGGCGATGGTGAGCTTGTCGGGGGCGACGGTGCTGAGGGTCGGCGTGCTGTAGCGGCCGTCGTCGATGTCGTCCATGCCGATCACGGCTACGTCGCCGGGCACCTGGAGGCCGCGTTCGTGCAGGGTGTGGATGGCGCCGAGGGCGAGCAGGTCGTTGTACGCGAAAACCGCGTCGACGTTCACGCCCTGGTCCAGTAGCGCGGCCATCGCGATCGCGCCGTCGTGGCGGTGGTACTTCCTGGTCTGGACGACGAGGTCGGCGTCGTACGGAAGGCCGGCCGCCTGTAGTGCGTGCCGGTACCCCTCGGTCCGCTGCGGCGCCGTACCGCCGCCGCGTGGTTCCTGATGGCCGATCGCCGCGATGCTGCGATAGCCCTGCCGGACCAGGTAGCCGGTCGCATCCGCGGCCGCGGCGACGTTGTCGATGGCAACGTGATCGACGCCGGCTCCGGTGATGCGTTCGCCGAGCAGGACCAGGGGAGTCGTGTCGCGGCGGGTCTCGTACTCGCCGCGCTGGATGCCGAGTGGGCTGAACAGGATGCCGTCGACCATGCCAGGGTTCATGCCGCTGAGGACGAACCGTTCCGCCTCCAGGCGGCCGTTCGTCTGGTCGACGAGGACGGTGTAGCCGCGGTCTCGGGCGGCCTGGACGAGATGGCCGATCAGCTCGGCGAAGTACGGCACGTCGATCTCGGGGACGGCGACCGCGATCAGTCCGCCCTGGCGCAGCCGGAGATTGCGGGCGGACAGGTTCGGCCGGTAACCGAGCTGCTCGACCGCCCGCTCGACCCGCTCTCGCGTGGCCGAGCTGACCGGACGGTTCCCGGACAGCACGTTCGACACCGTCGTAGGCGACACGCGGGCGAGGGCGGCCACGTCACGGATGCCGACGGGAGGCCGCTGCGGTCCGGGGTTTGGCATGCACGCATTCTCGCAGGGTCTCCCCGGGATCCTGTGCCGTCCGCGCGTAACGTTGTACATGGTCGGCCATTCTGCGCGCAAATCCGTCATTACAACGTCAAAATGAAGTCTTGCGGACCGGTGCTCGCATGGCTACTCTCGCCGTCATGCCGACCCGAGCCAGTAGGTTCCGCCAAAACCTCTCGATCGCTCTCGTCACGGTCTGGACGCTGCTGCTCCCCGCCGTGCCCGCCTCTGCTGTGTCCGCCTCTGCTGTGCCTGCCTCCGGCGTCGAGCCCGCCGCCACTGGTGCCACGACGGCGGCGCGCGGGCGTGTTGTGGACGCGCGCAGCGGTGCGGCGATCGAGGGCGCCAGTGTCCATGCCTCGCGGACCCAGGTGTTCACGACAACCGCGAAGGACGGCTCGTTCGTGCTGAACGGCGTACCGGAGAGCAGTGCGCTGGTGATCGCTGCGAAGGAGGGCTACGCCTTCGCGTCTGTGACCACCGGGGCAGCGGTCACGCTGAAGTTGCGGCGCGACACCGACCCGGCGCGAACGGAGTACCCGCGACCGGACGCAGACCGGCGGCCGTTCACGGGCAACACCTGGCTGACACTGAACGGGACCTGGTCGTTCGACTTCGATCCCGGCAATGTCGGCGAGAACGAGCGATGGTTCGATCCGGGCCACAGGTTCGGCAAGGCGATCCGGGTGCCGTTCGGTTATCAGTCGCTGGCCGCGTGGGGTGAGGAGGACCTGGCGACGAAGGAGGTCTTCCGCAGCGCGTTCTCGAGCTACCGCGGCACAGTCTGGTACCGGCGTACCTTCACCGTCCCGAAGAGCTTCGGCCGGCAGCAGACACGGCTCCGGATCGGAGCGGCTGACTGGGGCGCGGCGGCGTGGCTCGACGGCCAGCAGGTCCTTCCGTACACCGGCGACGGGTACACCGAGATCACCGCCGGCCTCGGCGCCCTGGTCCCGGGATCGACGCACACGTTGACGATCCGGGCGGTCGCACCGCCGACGACCGCTGACTCGCCGTACCCGATGGGCAAGCAGACCGGAGTGCCCGACGGCGCGAACACCGGCTGGTTCACCGACATCGGCGGCATCTGGCAGTCGGTGTGGATCGAGCCGTACGCCGATCGGCGGCTCACGCAGACGAACGTGACGCCCGAGCTGTCGTTCGAGGGGTCGGAGCGGGTGCCGTCGGCGGCCGCGGCCAAGATCGACGTATCCGCGATCGGTGCGGCGTCCGCGACCGTGACGATCAAGGATCCCGCCGGACGGACTGCCGGGAGGGCCGTCGTCGCGCTGACGGACGGGCGCGGCACGGCGCGGATACCGATCCAGCGGCCGCGGTTGTGGGAACCAGGCGATCCGGCGCTCTACACGGCCGACTTCCAGCTGGGGCACGACGACGGCATCCGGACGACGTTCGGGATGCGCAAGGTGGAACGCAAGTGGGCGCCCGGCCACGCCGGCGAGTACCAGTACATCTACCTGAACAACCGGCCGATCTACCTGCGCGGCGTACTCGACCAGGGCTACAACCCGTGGGGCGTGTACACCTACACCGGCGTCACCGCAGGTCCCGACCTGCGCACCGGATCGGTGGCGCATCCCGGCCGTGGCTCGATGCTCCTCGACCTGAAGAACGCCAAGCAGCTCGGGTTCAACGTCGTCCGCACGCACGTGAAGGTCAACGAGCCGGCGTACTACCACTGGGCGGACAAGCTCGGACTGATGATCTGGCAGGACCTGCCGAACGCCGGCTGGAACTCCCTCGGTGACCGGGCCGAGGAACTCTACGAGGGCTTGCTGCGTAGCACTCTCCAGCGCGATCACAACCACCCGTCGATCGTGATCTGGACGACCTTCAACGAATCCTGGGGCATCAACGACCAGCCGTGGCAGCAGCCGATCCCGGCCTCGTCCTTTCCGTACGTACGACGAATGGTGACGCTCGCGCACAGCCTCGATCCGTCCAGACTCGTCGTCGACAACTCCGCGTGCTGCCAGAACGGCCATCTGGACACCGACCTCAACGATTTCCATTACTACCTGTCGACGTACGACGAATGGAAGAAGCTGCTCGACGGGTTCGACGCCAAGGTCGCGCCCGGATCCGCCTGGAACTTCAACGACGGCGTGCAGAGTGGACAGCCGTGGGTGAACTCAGAGTTCGCCATCAAGTCGGGCCAGTTCCCGCACACCGCGAGCCTGTTCCGCGCCTATCCCAAGCTCGACGGCTACGTCGGCGTGCAGCTGGCCGAGACCGAGCAAGAGGTGAACAGCCCGTTCACGTTCGACCGGCAGCCGAACCGGCCGGAGTTCGTCGACCATCGCGGAGCGCCGCGAGGCATCGACCTTTTCCAGGGCGACGACGCGGTTTCCCTGATGGGTAGGACGGCGCGGACCGTCGAGCGCAGCGACACGATCGACGTCCCGGTGAAGGTCAGCCACTTCAGTGACCTCGACCTCTCGCACGCCGTGCTGCACTGGAAGATCGGTGGGTACGACGACCACGGCCGCTGGATCGCCAACGCCGGCGAGGGCTCCCGCCCGGTGGCTCCGTCGCGGTACGGCGTCAGCGATGCCGGGTCGGTGTCGGTCGTAGCGCCGGAGAAGCTGCGCGTCGGATACGTGTGGATCTGGGTCGAGGCACAGGGCAGGACGGCCGCCGAAAATTACCTCACCTTCGATACCCCGGGCCCGATCGCCGAGACCGGGTTCTCACCGGGCTCCGTGACCAAGCAGCAGTGGACCGGTGGTGCCCAAGCCCAGACCACGGGCGGATCCGACTGGGTGACCGGCTACGGTCGCGGGTACTTCGAGTACAAGGTCGACGTACCGGACGACGTACGTCATGGCGCCACGCTGGTCGCCGAGCTCGCATCTGCTCAGGCACGTGGCTGGTACGACACGAACAACGTGACCACCGCCCGGGGGTACCCGGCGAATCTCACAGTCTCGGTGAACGGGGAGCCGCTGCCGGCCATTGCGCTGCCTGACGACCCGAACGGTCCGCAGGCGGTGGCGGGGCGCCCGCGTGGCTCGGTCGGCGGCGACTACGGCAACCGGTACGGCTACCGGATTGCTGTTCCGATCGCTGCGGAGCAACTCGGCGACGCGCACACGGTCACGCTCCGGTTCGCCTCGGACGGCGGCGGGTTGTCGATCTTCGGCGCTCGGTCGGGCCGGCACGGCACCCCGCCGACGTTGGTCAGCGGCCAGGTAAAGGTCCCCGAGGAACGGCCGGAGTTCCGTGCCGTCGACACCAGGTTGTCGGTGTACGAGACGCCTGCGGTGATCTCGCCGGCGAGTGGCAAGGGCACCGTCGTCGTCTCGGTCGTCAACGACACGGCACGGACCGAGAACGGCGTTCGGGTCCGGCTGAGTGCCCCGGACGGCTGGACGGCGGTCGCAGCCGAGACCGACGTGATCGACACTCTGAAACCAGGCCAGGCTGACCACATCGCCTTCAACGTCAGCTCCGGCGTTCCTGTCCACACCGGGCAGACGGCCGACTTCACCGCGACAGCCAGTTGGGGTGACCACGCGATCCAGGTCGTCAGCAACTCGACCGTGAGCTTCGATCCGTCGGCGTACCCCGCGGCCGGGGTCGACGACAGCTTCGACACCGACTCGAGTGCCGACTACACCGTCCTCAAACCGTCGGCCACCGAGGCGCTGCCGCAACTGACGTTCGGTGGCGGCAGTCTTCAGGCCTACGCGCCTGGTCCGTATTACGGTCTGGTCGTGCACAGGTCGGGGCCGAAGAGCGACCGTGCGGTGGTCATCGTCGACCACGACCAGTGGGCCGGCACCGGGAAGGGGCAAGATGCCCACTTCAACGGTCTGGTCAAGGACGCGAACAACTACGTTATGGCGTGGACCGGCATCAAGGGTCAGCACGGTGTCGACCTGAGGATCGACGGGAAACTCACTACGTCCTGCTGCTCGAGCGCACCGCTGCAGCCCGGTGACCGGTGGGCGTTCGTCCTTGATGGCAATGCGATCGGCGTTTGGATCGACCACGGCCACGGATGGGGCTGGACCCAGGTCCTGACCACCACCACCCAAGGCCGGATCGACTTCACTCAGCCGGGAACACTCGCCGACTGGCACTACGCCACCGGCCTGCGCAGCAACGCCGGTACCCAAGTCATCACCCGCCTCGAAGCTCGCAGCACCGACAGCTGACGCCTGCACTCCGCCATCTTGGACGCTGCGACGCCGGGCTGGTCCAGCATGTTCGCGGCCGAAGCGCGGGGCGATACTTTGGATGGTTTTTGGGCACCTGTTCGGCATGAGATTCTGGACCGGTTGCGTGATGCTGGGCGCGATCTTGCTTGCGGTTACCTCCTGTGGGTCGAGGTTGCCTGCCGCATCGTCGAGCGCGGCCGAGCGGTTCTACCAGGCGCTCGATCTCGGCGACGGAGCAGCCGCGTGCGAGTTGCTGGCGCCGCAGACCCTGCACGAGGTCGAGCAGTCCGCGCAGTCACAGTGCGCCTCAGCGATCCTCGACGAAGACATCCCGACCGGTGGCAAGGTGGTCCAAGTACGCCAGTACGGGACGCAGGCCGAGGCGCGTACGGACCGGGACACTGCCTTCCTCGCCGAATTCGATCAGGGCTGGAAGATTGTGGCAGCCGCTTGCACCGGGCAAGGACAGCTGCCTTACGACTGCAAGGTCAAGGGGTGAATGGCGGGTGCGCGTGATGTTTACTGTCTACCTGGCTGTCATCGTCATCGGTCTTGCGTACTTTCTCAGCCTGGGGTTGGTCCAGCGATGAGTCGGCTACGGCGATTCGCACGCAGCAACTCACTCAGTCTGGTCTTCGGCGCACTGTTCCTTGCCGCCCTGGTCGGCCAGGCCTTTGCCGGTCTCGCGGAGTACAACAACCAGCAGATCAGCGACGGTCTGGCGACCGTGACTTTCGGCCGTTACGTCACGTCTGCCGACTTCGCCGTGGACGTTGCCGAGAACTGGCAGAGTGAGTACCTGCAGTTCTTGCTCTACATCGTCTTGACTGTGTGGCTGATGCAACGTGGCTCACCGGAATCGAAGCCGCTGGACAAGGCAGGACGCGAATCCGACGAGGATCAGAAGGTCGGAGCCCACGCCGACCCGGCGTCGCCGCGGTGGGCGCGAATCGGCGGTTGGCGGACGAGACTCTATTCCTCGTCGCTCGGTCTCGTGATGGGAGCGGTGTTCCTGGCCTGTTGGCTGGTGCAGTCAGTGGCGGGCTGGTCGGCCTTCAACGAGGAGCAGCTGAAACAGTTCCAGGACCCGGTGTCGTGGCTGTCCTATGTCGGATCGGCCGACTTCTGGAGCCGAAGCCTGCAGAACTGGCAGTCGGAGTTCCTCGCCGTTGGATCGATGGCGGTGTTGAGCATCTACCTTCGCGAGCGTGGATCCCCGGAGAGCAAGCCGGTCGGCACTTCGCACGAGGCGACCGGCGTCGAGGGCTAGACGGCGGACTCGAGGAATTGATCGACCAGGGGTGCCAGTCGGCGCAACTCTTCCACGTGGGTGGTGCTGAGCTCGGCCAGCTTGTCCAGGCCGGCGTGCGTCAAGGTGAGCCGGACGACGCGGCGATCTTCGTGGTTTCGGCTGCGTTGGATGAATCCGAGTTGTTCGGTGCGGTCGATGAGCTGCACCGCGCTGTGGTGACGGATGCACAAGTAGTCGGCAGCTTCTCCAACGCTCGGACCGTGCGGATCGGAGTGCCCGCGGATCGCGAGCAGGAGTTGGTGCTGGGTGGGTGTGAGCCCCACCGCGGCGGCCTGCTCACTGCTCCAACGCAGGAACTGCCGAAGGCCGACGCGGAAGGCGAGCAGCCTGTCGTAATCCCGATCACCGAGAGATTTGCGTGCCAATTGAGCTCCTTATCCCGGCATGATAATATCATGCCGGGATATAAGAGCGAGGCTCCGACGTCCCGAGGATCGAATCTCTCCTCGGCACGCTCGATGCGCTGGAAGATGCGGCTGCCTCGCCCCGCGAAATCACGTTTCACCGTTGTGGAGAAGGTGGTGGCGGAATGGCTACCGAGTCGATGAGCATGCATCCCGACATTGCGGAGCTGCGCGCCAGGTACGACGCGGCCGCGGAGACGCGGGTCGCGCAGGCTATCGACGGACTCACGTTCCTGACCGGGTTGTACCTGGCGATCTCGCCATGGGTGGTCGGGTTCAACGCAATGCCGAGTCTGACCGGAAACAATCTCATCGTGGGTATCGCGTTGGCGCTGCTGGCGGTGGGGTTCGCGTCGGCGTACGGCCGCATGCACGGGATGGCCTGGGTGGCACCGCTTGTCGGTGTCTGGACGATCATCGCGCCCTGGGTGGTCAGCGGAGACGTCTCAAACACGCGGACCGTCTGGAACAACGTGGTGACCGGGGCGATCGCCGTACTTCTGGGTCTTGCGGCGATGTCGTTCGGGATGAACCGGTCGCATTCGCACTGAGGCGTGGTTACCCGGAGGGTACCGGCAGACCAGGGTGTCGCAGCGAAAGGGGAACGGCGATGCATGGTGCATTGGTGATCTCGATCGGTGTCCTGGTCTGCCTGGCGGCCGGCCGCGTCTGGCTCGGGTACCGCCTAGGCGAACTGAGGCACTCAAGGCGGCACGCGCGGCCGCGCTAGGAGCTGCTGCGAAGCGTCCAGATGGCGGTTGTCAGCTCTGTTCGACGACCGGCGCGGAAGACGGGATGATCAGTCGGTGTCGAGAGGCCGGGTGGCGGGGCCGTCGAGGACGGAGCCGTCGGGGGAGAAGCGGGAGCCGTGGCAACTGCAGTCCCAGGTCGTGTCGGCCTGGTTCCAGGTGAGGCTGCATCCCAGGTGCGTGCAGACGGGTTTGACCGTGTGCAGTTCACCGTCCTGGTCGCAGTAAGCGCCGACCGTCCGGCCCTCGTGGTTGTACAACCCACCTTCTCCGACTTCGAGATGGTCGAGGCCGGTGGTCAGGATCCGCGCTGCGTGACCGGTGGCGAAATCCTTGCCGACTTCGAGGTTGTTCTTGATCAATGCGGCAACCGACCGGGCGTCACCGATCCGGCCGGCGTCGTACAGTGCCGTCGACGGATTGTCCCGGCCGAGAATCAGGTCGCGAAGTACGCCGGCCGCGGCGGTGCCGTTGCTGAGCCCCCATTTGTGCATGCCGGTGGCAATCAGAATCTCCTCGTGGCCCGGTGCGCGTCCGACGTACGGCAGGAGATCTGCGCTGGCGTAGTCGTGCGCAGACCAGCGGAACTCCGGCTGGGCATCGACGTTCCACGTCGACCTGACCCAGTCCACCAGCGCCTCGTACGCCGCCCGGGTGTTGTCGGCTCGGCCGACCTTGTGATCCGAGCCGACAACGATGAGCCCGTTCGGACCTCCGCCGGGCCACCGCCGGGTGGAGCGGACCGGCGAGTCGACGGAGATGGCCATTCCGGTCGGCGCCTCGACCGGAAGCCGTACGGCGATGCCGTGCGACTGCTCGGGCGTCGCACGGGCGAAGTATCCGCCGATGGTTCCGATCGGCAGCAGCGTTGCCGTGACGGCATGCCGAGCTCGCACGACGTTGCCGGACGCAACCTTCACCTCGACCCCGTCGTCGGTGTCGTCGATGGACGTGGCGCGGCTGTGCTCGTAGATCCGACCGCCGGTGTCAACGAGGGCCTGCGCAAGCCCAGCCAGGTAGCGAACCGGATGCAGTTGGAGTTGGTCGTCGAACCGCACTGCGGCAACGGCAGGCACGCCGACCTCCTGACCGTCGACAAGATGCGCAGGTAGTCCCAGTGAGGCGGCAGCTTCCGCCTCATCGCGCAGGCTGGTCGCGGGGTCGGTGGTGTAGACGTAGGACGGGGTTCTCGACAACTCGCACTCGATCCCCAGTTGGTCGGCGAGTACGGCCACCTGGGTCACCGCGTTCTGGTTGGTGTCCGCGTACAGGCGGGCCAGCTCATCGCCATGACGATCTCGCAACGCCGCGTAGATCGCGCCGTGCTGCGACGTGACCTTGCCCGTGGTGTTTCCACTGGTGCGACCGGCGACGCGTCCACCCTCGATCACCACCACCTCGGCGCCCTCCTGCGCCAGCAGCAGTGCTGTCGTCAGACCGATCCACCCACCACCGACCACGACGACGTCGCAACTCACGTCATCTTCGAGTACGCCGTACTGCGGAATCTCGGCGGTCGCCGTCCAAACAGATGCCATGTCTCCCCCAGTACCCACCCACAACCGTCAGGCTCCCAGACGTATCGCCTAGTTCTGCGTGGCTTTGAGCTGGTCGCGGTGGTTGTTGAGCCAGGTTGGGAAGGACTGGAGGTCCGGGTTGAGTTCGCGGACCTTGTCGAGGTTGCGGTTGCCGGTGAATTCGTTGTGGTTCTCGGCGTAGAACTGGAACATGTGCGTCCACCTCCTGGTGGACAGTCCCCGGAGCAGCCCGATTTTTGGCGACGCGGTATAGCTATCCTCGCAGGTCAGGGGCCCATTTCAGGCCCGAAGTCTGCCTGCTCGTCGGTCAGGTCGACCAGGGGTGCCCTGGCTGTCTGTTCTGTGACTGTTCTGTCAGCCGCCAGCGAGAAGATCCGGCTCAGTCGGGAGTCGATCGCCTTCCGGGCGCGCTCGTGCGACGACGGCAGCATGTGAGTGTAGAGGCGCAGTGTGAAACCGGGGTCGCCGTGGCCTAGGTACTCAGCGAGCTCCTTGATGTTGACGCCGTCGGCCAAGGCGACGCTGGCGTAGTAGTGCCGCAGTGCATGCATCCCGGTCTCGCGATTGGTCAGGTACCGCAGGGCTCCCCGCGCGTCTCTGACCGGTTGGGGGATCACCCCTGCGGCGGCGAGCGCGGGATGCCACACCGACTTGTCATAACCACGTGCCAGAATGTGCCGGTCGTCCCGCCACCGGAAGAGGATCTTGGCCTCGTGCGGGTCACCGTCGGGGCGCTCCCACGGCAAGCTGTACGGCCGTGGCTCGAAGGAATTGATGTGATGCATCAGAGTCAGGGCGGCACCTTCCGACATCGGGACCGTGCGCTCGAGGTCGTTCTTCGGCAGCGCGAAGACGAAGTGTTTCCCGAGCTTCTTCACCTGTCGTCGAACCTGGATCTCCATCGCCTCGAAGTCGATGTCCTCCTCGGCCAACCCGAAGAGCTCGCCCTGACGCAGCCCGGCAGCCGCACCGATGATGGGCACGGCTCGATAGCGGAGAGGATGCGCGGTGACAATACGCTCGACGACCGAGTCGCTCCAGGCGCGGACCCGCCCGCTTTTCGGTGTCGGCACTTTGACTACGTCGGCCTTGGCCGGGTTCCGCTTGATCGTGTCGTCATCGACGGCCAGTTGCAGTGTGCCATGCAGGATGATGAACGCTGTCCGCGCGGTAGCCGTGCCCTTCTGTCGGTTGAGATCAGCAAGCCAGTTCGCAATTTCCGATGGCTTGATGCTCTTCACCTGCCGCTTGCCGAATACGGGCTGCACGTGCAGCCGCCAGGCTGTCTCGTACCGGATCTCGGTGGTTGGATCGACAACTCGCGAGCCGAGCCAGCTGTCAGCAAGGACCTCGAAGCGCACAGTGCCAGCCCGCGGATCGACGTACTCCCCGCGGGTAACGTCCGTCTCCATCTCGGACGCGTGCCGACTGGCCCGGATCTTTGTGTCGAAAGCCTTCGACTTCTCGCGCCCATCCGTTCCGACCCAAACCGCTAGCCACCGCTTCCCACGCCCCCACCGCTTCTCGTTCCGCTCATGGATGATGCTCCCATCGGGCTGTTTGACAGCCCTGGTCCACAGATCCTTTGCGAACGCCACGCCCGTGACCTCCTTGCCGGCCGACATAAGTGACCGGCTCAACGCCCGACCTCGGCGTACTTTGGGAGGTGGTCTGTCCGAGCGGAGGTTGAAGTAGCGCCGATCGGCATGAGTCCGCCGCGATG
>DASSDE010000672.1:0-6156 GCA_035697365.1 Kribbella sp.
GTGGTCAGGTCGAACTGCACCTCGGTCAGCAGGTCGGTGAGCTCGAGCTCGAGCGCCCGGCAGATCGCGGCCAGGATCTCCGACGACGGCTCCTTGCGGCCGCGCTCGATCTCGGACAGGTACGGCACCGACACCTGGGCCAGCTCAGCAAGCTCACGCAGCGTGATGCCCCGCTCGCGCCGCAGCCGGCGGAACACATTTCCGATCACCTGGCGTAGCAACACGTCTGGCCCTCCTCGCTCCGGATGTCCTGTACCGAGTGTGCCACCCCGGGCAGGTCCGCCGCCCCGGATCTGCCCTGAGCAGACGTTCTGCCCTCCGCAGAATCAACGGTCGAGGGCGTTGCGGAGGTCGGTCGTCAGGTCCTCGGCGTCCTCCAGGCCAAGGCTCAGGCGGAGAAGACCGTCCGACGGCTTGGCATCGGCGGCGACCAGACGGTGGGTGAGCGCGGCCGGGTGCTGGATCAGCGTGTCCACGCCGCCCAGCGAGACTGCGTGGGTGATGAGCTTCAGGCTGCTCGCCACTCGGGCCGCCGCCTCGAAGCCACCCGTGAGCGTGAACGCGAGCACCGCTCCCGGGCCCGCCTGCTGGCGACCGATCAGGCCGGCCGGGTCGTTCAGGCCCGGGTAGTACACCCGTTCGACGGTCGGTTGCGCGGACAACCAGTCCGCAACCTTGATGGCGGTCGCCTGCTGCGCCCGTACTCGCAGTGGCAGCGTCTGCAGTCCCCGGTGCAGTTCGTACGCCGCCAGCGGGTGCAGCAGGCCACCTGTCACAGCGCGGATCTGCCGGAGCCGGCCGACCCACTCCACGCCGGCCGCGACAACGCCACCCATAACGTCGCCATGGCCGCCGAGGTACTTGGTTGCCGAGTGCAACACCAGGCTCGCCCCGTGCATGGCCGGCTGCTGCAGCACCGGGGTGGCGAAGGTGTTGTCCACGAGCAGCGGTACGTCGCCGGCCGCATTGGCGACGTACCGGATGTCGACGAGGTCGACGGTTGGGTTGGCCGGCGTTTCGACGATCACCAGGCCGGTGTCCGGGCGGATCGCAGCGGCGACCTCGCCGGGCTCCGCGTACGTGACAGTTGTCCCCAGGAGGCCTGTGGACAACAGGTGGTCGGTGCCGCCGTACAGCGGTCGTACGGCGACCACGTGCGAGCGGCCCGCGGCGACAGACGCGAGCAGGCACGCGGTCAGGGCGGCCATGCCGGAGCCGAAGGCGACCGCGCCGTCGGTCTGCTCGAGTTCGGCGAGGGCGTCCTCGAAGCGGGCCACGTTCGGGTTCCACAGGCGCTGGTAGACGAGGCTCCCACCGTCCGGACCGCGGCCGTGCGCGAGTTCGTCGTACGACGCGCCGCCGGCGTCGACGCCCGGCAGCGGATACGTGGTGGACAGGTCGATCGGCGGGACGTGGACGCCGAGGGCGGCCAGGTCGTCGCGTCCGGCGTGCACGGCACGGGTGTCCAGCATCGTCGCCTCCCTGTGGATAACTTGAGGCGACTGTGGAATCTTCTGCGGTCAGACGCAAGAGTTCCGAAGAAAATTCGTCCACAGGGTCATCCACACGCTGTGGATTCTGTGGATGGGCTCTAGAGTGAAGGCATGCCGAAGGATCGTCGGAGCCCGGGACCGGCTCCGCGACCGGCTCCCGAAGGGCTCGACGACGTCGACCGGAGGCTGGTCGAGCTGCTCACGGCCGACGGCCGGATGCCGAACAACGCGCTCGCCGACGCCGCCGGGATCGCGCCCTCGACGTGCCTGACCCGCGTCCGCTCGTTACGCGAACGCGGCGTGATCCGCGGCTTCCACGCCGACGTGGACCTGGCGGCGCTCGGTCAGCCGCTGCAGGCGATGATCGCGATCCGGATCGGCGCGCACTCCCGCGACGAGATCAACCGCTTCCGCGCGAAGGTCCCGACGCTGCCCGGGGTGCTCGCGCTCTTCCACGTCAGCGGCGCCAACGACTACCTGTTGCACGTCTCCGCCGCGACCCCCGACGGGCTGCGTGAGTTCGTGCTCGATCACCTGACCGCAGACCCCGCGGTCAGTCACGCCGAAACCAGCCTCATCTTCGAACACGTCCTCGGCACCCCGGACGTGCGCCACTCACCAACCTCGCGCCCACGGCGCCGCTGACGCTCGACCGAGCCGCGTCCCGGCAGAGCGGCGGGGGGGTTGGTGAGTGGCTGAGGTCCGCCGATCAGCGAGGCTTCAAGCCCCAGGCGGTTGCGAGGAGCTGGAAGGAGTGGCGGCGTTCGGCGGGGTTGTGGATGTTCGTGGTGATGATGAGTTCGTCGGCGCCGGCGTTGTTCGCCTTGTCGCGGAGCTCGGCGGCGACCTGGTCCGGCGTACCGACGGTGACCAGGCCGATCCACTCCTCGATCGCGGCCTCCTCGGCCTCGGACCACGGGTACTCGGCGGCCTCTTCCGGCGACGGCAGCGGGCCCGGGCGGCCGGAGCGCAGGCGCAACGTGGACAGCGCGTTGGCGCGGGCGAGTTGCGCGGCGCGTTCCTCGGTCTCGGCGACGATCGCGGCCAGCGCGAGGATCGCGTGCGGTTCGCCGCCGTGCTCGAAGCGCTGGAAGTTGGTCTTGTACGCCGAGATCACCCCGGCCGGATCGAGCGTCCCGAAGTGCCCCGCGTACGCGAAGCCGGTGCCGAGCGCGGCAGCCGCCTGACCGCCGTACGTACTGGAACCGAGGATCCACACCGGCGGCAACGGCACGTCGTCCGGCTGCGCGCTGATCGGCTCGAACGGATGGCCGGCTGGGAATCCTTCGGCGTACGCGCGGAGCTCGGCGTACTGCTCGGTGAAGTCGTCCGCGCCCAGCGCCTCACGGCTGCGGCGCAACGCGAGCGCGGTGCGCTGGTCGGTACCGGGTGCACGGCCGATGCCGAGGTCGATGCGGTCCGGGTACAGGCCGCCGAGCACCCGGAACGTCTCGGCGACCTTGAGCGGGGAGTGGTTCGGCAGCATGATGCCGCCGGATCCGACCCGGATCGTCGACGTCGCCGCCGCGACCGCCGCGATCATCACCTCGGGGCTCGTGCTCACCACGCTGCGGATGTTGTGGTGCTCCGCCAGCCAGAAGCGGTGGTAGCCGGCTGCCTCGGCGGTGCGGGCCAGCTCGATCGTCTCGTGCAGCGCCTCCGACGGCCGCGTGCCCGTCGGCACCGGCGAGAGATCAAGCACGGACAGAGGCATCGGGTCAGAGGTCACCTTGGGGCCAACCGCTCTACACAGGAACGTATTCCTCAGGGCTAGGCCGGGTACGGCGTGGTTGCACGGGCGTCGCGGAGGGAGCGCGCCCACCAGGCGAGTTGGCGGAGGAGTGCGGCCGCGGCGGCGGACGTGGTCGGGTCCACCGGCGCGCCGTCGGCGAAGTCCTCGTCGCGGAAGCCGAGGCTGTCGCGGATCGGCATCGCATGCAGCTCGCCGAAGACCAGTCGGAGTTGCTCGGCCGCGCGCAGTCCGCCGGAGCGCCCGCCGTACACCACGAAGCCGACCGGCTTCGCGTACCAGGGCCGGCGGACGCAGTCGATCGCGGTCTTCAGGTCGCCCGGGTACGCATGGTTGTACTCGGCCGTGACGATCATCACCGCGTCCGCGTCCTCGATCCGCGCCGGCAACGCCTCGAGCGGAGTCCTACTCAGATCGATCAGGTCGAGCTTGAACTCGTCCGCCCGCTCCACCTCGCGCACGAACCATCCGGTCACCGACGTCCCGAACCGCCCGACATCGAGATTGCGCGTCAGCACGACGAGCCGGAGCGGATGAACTGTCACGCCTCCGGACGCTAATACCTCAACAAGACTTCAGGTCAACCCGTCTCATCCCGCAGCCGGGACTGAAGGTCACTCGGTCGAGGGCGGTGCGGCCGGTGGGGTGGTGGTCTTGAGGTTGGTCTGGGCGGCGTTCATGAGTGGGGTCTGGTCGCCGAGGACGCCGACGGTCTGCCACGACTTGGTGACCGCGGCGGCTTGCGGGGAGTCGGCGCCGAACAGGTCGCGGGCGGTGGCCTGAGTGGCCTCGGCGAAGTCCTTGAAGGTAGCAGCGGACGCGAGGTTGCCCGATGTCAGCGTGCCGTACCAGATCTTGCCGGCGTCGTCGTACGCGTTCCCGCCGATCGCCGTCGCGACCAGGTAGAACGCGTGGTTCGGGATACCGGAGTTGATGTGGACGCCGCCGTTGTCGTCCTGCGTGTCGACGTACCCGGACATGTCGCCGGGCTGCGGGTCCTTGCCGAGCCGCGGATCGTCGTACGCGGTACCGGGCGCCTTCATCGATCGCAGCGCGACGCCCTGGACGCCCGGGAGGAACAGTCCCGCCCCGATCAGCCAGTCGGCGTCCGCGGCGCTCTGGCCGTTCGCGTACTGCTTCGCGAGCGAGCCGAAGACGTCCGAGATGCTCTCGTTCAGCGCGCCGGACTGCCCTTGGTAGTCGAGGTTCGCCGTGTACTGCGTGACGCCGTGCGTCAACTCGTGCCCGGTGACGTCGATCGACGAGGTGAAGTTGCCGAAGACCTCGCCGTCCCCATCGCCGAACACCATCTGGGAGCCGTCCCAGAAGGCGTTCGCGTAGCCGCGGTCGTAGTGCACCGACGAGACCAGCACCAGCCCGTTGCCGTCGATCGAGTCGCGTCCGTAGCACTCCTTGTACAGAGTCCAGGTCGCGCCGGTCCCGTCGTACGCCTGGTTGACCGCCTGGTCCTGGACCGCGTCGTCGCCCTCGGAGCGGACCAGCGTGCCGGGCAGGTCGGTGCCGTTCTCGGCGTCGTACACCTGGCGCTGCCGGCCACCCGCCGCCTTCGCGGTCTCGGGGGTGCGGCCGGACGCGGGCCGGCTCCGCAGTACGGCGTCGTGCTGCAACGACTGCCGGATCCGGGCTCGGACGCTGGGGTCACCCGCGGACTGCGCCAGCTGCTCGAGCAGGTACGGCGGGATGATCGAGTGGAACACCACTACAGGAAAACGCCACGAGCCGATAAACTCAAGCATTTGTGGCAGCCACGCAGCGAGTTTCAGAAATGCGGCCCGAAAACCAACGGGTGGCATTTTACCACGAGGGGTTGGAATTGCCGAATCCGGTCGACGCCGAACAGGCACACCTGACGACTTTTTACACCGCGCTGGACGCCGAGCGGGCGCGCACCGACGCCCGGACCGACGACGAGCAGCAGGTCAGCACCCGCAACCGCCAAGCACTGCACCAGCGCGACGGCCGGATCCGTGACCTGAAGCTGCGCCAGGCCCGGCTGAACTCCGCCGAGGAGGGGCTGTACTTCGGCCGCCTCGACGACGCCGACGGTGAGGTGCTGCACATCGGGCGGATCGGCCTGCACGACGACGAGTACGAGCCGTTGCTGGTCGACTGGCGCGCCCCGGCCGCACGGCCGTTCTACATCGCGACCGCCGTCGCGAACCACGGCATCGTCCGCCGCCGGCACATCCAGACCCGCCTGCGCCGGGTGCTCGACGTCCAGGACGAGCAGCTCGACCTCGGCCGCGAGGCCGCCGACCCGTCGAAGCCAGGCACCGGCGTGATCGGCGAGGCGGTGCTGATGAAGGCGCTGGACGCCCGCCGGACCGGCCGGATGGAGTCGATCGTCCAGACGATCCAGGCCGACCAGGACCGAATCATCCGCTCCGAACTGCCGGGAATCCTCGTTGTCCAAGGCGGCCCCGGCACCGGTAAGACCGCGATCGCACTGCACCGTGCGGCATTTCTGCTGTACACACATCGCGAGCAACTGGAAAAGCGCGGAATTCTCGTCGTCGGCCCGAATGCGGCGTTCCTGCGGTTCATCGGCCAGGTGCTTCCGTCGCTCGGTGAGGACGGCGTCCGGCTGGTCACGATCGCCGAGCTGTACCCGGGGATCAACGCCACCCGCCCGGAGGCGTCGGAGAGCGCCGAGGTCAAGGGCCGGACCGTGATGGCCGACGTGATCGCGAAGGCGGTCGACGATCGGCAGTGGATCCCCGAGCGCCCGGTCCGCGTGACCGTCGAGCGCACCGAGCTGACGCTGGAGCCGGCAGTGTGCGAGGCGGTCCACGCCCGCGTACGCAACCGCAACCTCACCCACAACCAGGCGCGACCCTTCGTGCTGAACGAGATCACCGACCACCTCACCACCCAGTACGCCGACCTGATCGG
>DASSDE010000673.1:0-4229 GCA_035697365.1 Kribbella sp.
GGGACCGTCTTCGACGTGGAGGTGCCGACGCACGTCACCGGCGTACTGGAGCACGAGTCGGGCGCTCTGACCACCGTGCTGATGTCGTTCGACGTCTGGGCGGGGCGGCTGCCGCGGATCGAGATCCACGGGACGGACGGCAGCCTGTCCGTGCCGGACCCGAACGGATTTGACGGGACCGTCGAGATCGTCACCCCGGAGCAGCGCGAGTGGACCGAGGTGCCGGTCGCGGGCGGGTACGCCGGAGCCGGCCGTGGGGTCGGTGTCGCGGACATGGCCCGGGCGTTGCGCACCGGCGATCCGCACCGGGCGTCGGGGGAGTTGGCGTACCACGTGCTCGACGTACTGGAGTCGTTCGTCGACTCCGCCGTACAGGATCAGCCGCTTGATGTGGCGAGTACCGTGACGCGTCCCGCGCCCGTTCCGTTGGGAGCCTCACCCGAGACCGCCTAGACTGGCACTCTGAACGACTGAGTGCCAAGGGTCTGAAAGGGTGGTGCGCGTGCTGGACGACCGCAAGCTGGATGTGCTCCGCGCCATCGTCGAGGACTACGTCTCGACCCACGAGCCGATCGGGTCGAAGGCACTGGTCGACCGCCACAACCTCGGTGTCTCTCCAGCTACCGTGCGTAACGACATGGCGGCGCTGGAGGAGGAGGGGTACATCACCCAGCCGCACACCAGCGCCGGCCGGATCCCGACCGACGCCGGCTACCGGCTGTTCGTGGACAAGCTGAGCACGGTCAAGACGCTGTCGACGGCGGAGAAGAAGGCGATCACGTCCTTCCTGGCCGGTGCGGTGGACCTCGACGACGTGGTCCGCCGGACCGTCCGGCTGCTGGCCCAGATCACCCGTCAGGTCGCCATCGTGCAGTACCCGTCGCTGAACCGGTCGAGCGTGCGGCACATCGAGGTCGTCACGATGGGCCCGCGCAGGCTGTTGCTGGTGCTGATCACCAGCAACGGCCGGGTCGAGCAGCGGATCGTCGAGCACCCGCAGGACGTCGACGAGCAACTGATCGCGGACCTGCGTTCGCGGCTGAACACGGCCCTCGTCGGGCAGCGTCTGACCGACGCGGCCACGGTGCTGGCCGGCGTGCCCGAGCTGTTCGCGCCGAGCGACCGTTCGCTGGTCGCGTCGATCGTCACCACGCTGTTCGAGACGTTCACCGACGAGGTCGGCGAGCAGCGGATCGCGGTCGGCGGCGCCGCCAACCTGACCCGGTACGGCGACGACTTCGAGCGGAACGTGAAGCCGGTGCTGGAGGCGCTGGAGGAGCACGTCATCCTGCTCAAGCTGCTCGGCGAGGCGACCAACCCGCAGACCCTGACGGTCCGGATCGGCCACGAGAACCCGTTCGAGGAACTGGCCACCACCTCGGTGGTCGCGACCGGGTACGGGTCGAAGTCGGAGGTGCTCGCCACCCTCGGCATCGTCGGCCCGACCCATATGGACTACCCGAGCACGATGGGCGCCGTACGGGCCGTCGCGCGCTACGTCAGCCAGATCCTGGCCGAATCCTGATGCTGAGCCTGATGAACCTGATGAACCAACCAACCCCCTGGTCTGGAGTATGAGCACCGATTACTACGCCGTCCTAGGTGTCAGCCGTGACGCGTCACCGGACGAGATCAAGAAGGCGTACCGCAAACTGGCGCGCCAGTACCACCCGGATGTGAACGACTCCGAGGACGCGCACCAGAAGTTCCAGGAGATCGGGCGCGCGTTCCAGGTGCTCAGTGACCCGCAGAAGCGGCAGATGCACGACCTCGGCGGCGACCCGTTCGCCTCCGCGGCCGGCGGCCCGGGCGGGCAAGGGTTCGGGCAGGCGTTCACGTTCACCGACATCATGGACGCGTTCTTCGGCCAGACCGGCGGCGCGACCCGCGGTCCGCGGCCGCGCACCCGGCGCGGTCAGGATGCGTTGATCCCGCTGCGGATCGACCTGGCCGAGGCCGCGTTCGGGACGACGCGCGAGCTCAAGGTCGACACCGCCGTACTGTGCCCGACCTGTAGCGGTTCCGGCGCGGCCGCCGGCTCCGAGCCGGTCACCTGCGAGATCTGCCACGGACGCGGCGAGGTGACGCACACGCAGCGCTCGTTCCTCGGCGAGGTGCGGACGATGCGCCCCTGCCCGAACTGCCGCGGCTACGGCACCACCATCCCGAGCCCGTGCGTCGAGTGCGCGGGCGACGGTCGCGTCCGCTCGCGCCGTACGGTCACGGTGAAGATCCCTGGCGGTGTCGACAGCGGCACCCGCGTGCAGCTGTCCGGCCAGGGCGAGGTCGGTCCCGGTGGCGGCCCGGCCGGCGACCTGTACGTCGAGATCGAGGTCGAGCCGCACGACATCTTCACCCGCAGCGGTGACGACCTGCACTGCACGGTCACACTGCCGATGACCGCGGCCGCGCTCGGTACGACGATCGACCTGCCGACCCTCGAGGGCGAGACGACTCCGCTCGAGATCCGTCCCGGCACCCAGTCCGGGACGACGCAGACGCTGACCGCTCGCGGCGTACCGCGCTTGCGGCACGCCGGTCGTGGTGACCTCATCGTCCAGGTGATCGTCGAGACCCCGACCAAGCTCGATGACGACCAGGCCGACCTGCTCCGCCAACTCGCCGCCGCCCGCGACGAGGAGCGCCCGCAGGGCCAGGTCCAGGCGACGCACAAGAGCGGCGTCTTCGGCCGCCTCCGCAACGCCTTCGGCGCCCACTAAATGCCCACCTCCGACCCGTCCCCCACCAGCTCAGCGGCCAACCCCCACCCTGGGGCCGATCCCACCATCTCAGCGGCCAACCTCGGAGCTGGTGGGTTGCGTGGTGGGATGCAGCCAGTGCAACCCACCATCTCAGCGGCTAAGCCCCACTCTGGGGCCGATCCCACCAGCTCGGCGGTTGACCGCGGACGTGGTGGGTTGGGCGGTGGGATGTGGGTACGGCAACCCACCAGCTCAGCGGTTGACCTCGGAGTTGGTGGGTTGGGCGGGGGTGTTCGGTAGGTGGGGGTCGCGGTCTTCTTCGCCCCGGAACTCGACGGCGACGAGCTGGTGCTGGACGGCGCGGAGGGCCGGCACGCCGCGGTCGTACGCCGAATCGCCGCCGGTGAACGGATCCGCCTGACGGACGGGCGCGGGCGCTGGGCCGAAGGGCCTGTCGTCGCGGCGTCGAAGACCGGTGTCACGGTCGCGGTCGACGAACGCGGCACGGTCGAGGCTGCGGCGCCGCGGGTGGTTGTGGTGCAGGCGGTGCCGAAGGGTGAGCGGGCCGAGCTGGCCGTGGAGATGCTGACCGAGGTCGGCGTCGACGTGATCGTGCCGTGGAACGCGGAGCGCAGCCAGTTCCGCGCGAATCCGGAGCGGGTGCAGAAGCTGCTCGCGAAGTGGCAGGCCTGGGCGTTCGAGGCGAGTAAGCAGTCCCGGCGGACCTGGTTCGCGGAGGTCGCGCCGCTCGCCACCACGGCCGAGGTGGCCGAGTTGCTCGCGGGCGCCGCGCTGCCCGTCGTACTGCACGAGGAAGCCACCGTCCCGCTGGCGTCGCTCGACGTTCCGGCGACCGGCGACATCGTGCTGGTCATCGGGCCCGAGGGCGGCATCGCACCGGGCGAGCTCGAGACGTTCGACGCCACCCCGATCCGCCTCGGCGAAACGGTCCTGCGGACGTCGACCGCCGGCGTAGCCGCGGCCGCTGCCCTCTTGGCTCCTTCGCGGTGGCGGTAGTCTGTTAGACAGGCACCGAACACGAGGAACGAGCCATGGCTGTCGAGTCCACCAGAGCGCGTACGCTCACGCATGTCGACCCGGCCGAGGTGCCGTTGCAGGCGGCGCTGGATGCGCTCGCGGACCCCGTGCGGCGTTCGATCCTCCGTGACCTGGCTGTCCACGACGAGTGGACCCGTGCGTGCGGGACGTTCGACCTCCCGGTGAAGAAGGCAACCGCCAGCCACCACTTCGCCGTACTGCGAGCTGCTGGGCTGATCGAGCAACGCGACGAGGGCGCCCGCCGGCTGAACCGCTTGCGCCGGCCGGAGTTCGACTCGGCGTTCCCCGGGCTGCTCTCCGCCACCATCGACCGCGACGGCGACTGAGCTTCTCCTCGGCTGCTACTTGACCAGGACCGACTTGCTGTCGGTGTTGGTGATGGTGCCGTCGGCCGCGGAGACCAGATACACGCTGATCTCCCACGGCCCCGGGCTCAGCTTCAGCTGGAACGAGTACGGCGCGAAGGTC
>DASSDE010000674.1:0-2039 GCA_035697365.1 Kribbella sp.
GGTCACCCGGCACGGGTTCGGCCTGCTGATCAACTCGCTGGACCGGACCGGGTCGGATTTCGCGGGCGGGAACGCGCGGCGGTTCAACAACAGTTACGGCGTACGGCAGTCGTGGTTGCACGGGCAGGCGTTCACCGCCGACCGGCAGGCCACACACATCTCCGAGACGCCGCAGCTCGTACTGGACCGGATGGTGTGGAACAAGGTCTACCGCCGGTCCTTCTGGGACGAGTACGGCTACCGGTTCCCGGCGATCCGGTACGAGGACTATCCGGTCACGCTGAAGGCCCACCTCGACGCGGTCACCGTCGACACGGTCGCGGCGCCGGTGTACTTCTGGCGCGAGCGTGAGTCCGGCGACTCGATCACGCAGCAGAAGTTCCAGCTCGCGAACATCCGCGACCGCGTGGTCTCGGCCGGCCTGGTGCTCGACGAGATCGAGGACGCGCTGCCGGCGATCCGGCACCGGGTGCACGCGCACTTCCGGCAGATCGACCTGCACGCGATCCTCTCGGTGTTCGGCACCGTCCCGCCGGAGGAGGCGCAACATCTGGTCGAGCTGACCACGGAGCTCCTGGACCGGCTCGACGAGGGTGTCCTGGCGAACTCGCCGCGCCTCGCCCAGCTGCAGTTCGCGGCCGTCCGCGCGGGCGATCTCGAGCTCCTGCACAAGATCGCGGTCGATCCGGACGCGGCCGAGAAACACCTCCAGCCGACACCGGCCGACTGCACCCTGGCGACCAGCGTCCGCGAGGTGTCCTGGATCGACGGCGAGCTGTCTGTCCGCGGCACCGCGGAGCTCCGGCATCTGCAGTCCGAGCCGTCCAATCTCCGCATCGGCCTGGTGATTGCCGGCCGCAACCATCGCCTTCCGGTCCGTCGGTACCCGGCGCCGGACCTCCGGGGCGAGCCGAACCTCGTCGGGTTCGAGGTCCGGGTCAGCCGGAAGCTGCTCGCGAAGTGCCCGGCCGGGCCGTCGCACTTCGACGTACGGCTCCGGGCCGGCGGGATCCGCCGGCGCGAGCTGCTGCGTGGGCAGAAGCCAGGTAGCCCCGGCTGGCCGCCGGGAGCATGGATCGACGACCTCAACTGGATCCAGCCCGGTCCGGGCCAGGAGGGTGCGTTCGCCGTCCGGCGGCTGTCGGATCCGTGCCGGTTGACCTCGATCGAGCAGACCCCCGAGGCGCTGGTGCTGCACGGGCGGTCGGCGTTCGACGAGCCGACGCTGTTCGTGAGCCGGCCGATGTCGGGCGGGGAGGTGGCGCTGCCGCTGGAGGTGCGCGGCCGCGACTTCACCGCACGGCTGCCGATCCGGCCGATCCTCGAGGAGATCAATCCGGACGACCCGTTCAGTCAGCGCACCACGCGGGCGTTCCGGATGCGTGATCCGGAAGGGCACGAACAGGTGCTGCTGTGGACGGCGGGCGAGCGTCTCGTCTCCCACGCGGAAGGCGGACGGGTCGTGATGCTGACCCGCTCGACGGGCGGCTACGTGAACCTGCACGAGTCGCC
Source organism: Kribbella sp. (assembly GCA_035697365.1). Lineage (GTDB taxonomy): Bacteria > Actinomycetota > Actinomycetes > Propionibacteriales > Kribbellaceae > Kribbella. The sequence goes on from DASSDE010000674.1 coordinate 1,513, forward strand.
GATCCGGATGACCGCGACGGCCGCCGTTGCTGCGGGCAACATGTTGGTGGTGCGCGGGCCGGACTGGGGCGACGTCGACTTCAGTTGGCGGCGGTACCTGCCCGACTCCGACGATCACGTGGACGTCGAGTGCCGCCGTACCGTCTCCGACGACGGCTGGGCGGCCGTGGTCGACCTGACAGCCCTGGAACCGGCCGACTGGATCCTGTTCGCAACCTTCCCGGACGGCACCTCGTTCGCCGTCCAGTGCGAGCCCTTCCTCTCCAGCCAACTGCCGTTGACCCTCACCCGCAACAAGCAAACCTTCGCCGTACGCCCCCTGGCCGGAACCCTCCACCTAAAAGCCACCTAACCACCCCACCCACCCAAGCCGAGCCCCCCGCGCCCGCTCCGACCCCCGCTCCGAGCCCCCGTCCCGAGCCACCGCGCATTTGAGGCGGGCTCCCACCGAGCCGCATTTGATGGGTGAGCCAGGCAAATTGGGGGTTTCGCGTGCGAACGGCGGGGTGCTAGCGGCGAGCGATCAG
>DASSDE010000675.1:0-6665 GCA_035697365.1 Kribbella sp.
ACGACGCCCTGGTCCGGGTCGCCGAGGGTGTGGATCCGGATGCCGAACTCCTCGGCGTTCTTGCGCAGCGTGTCGACCTGGGTCCGCGAGACCGGGTCGGCGATCGGCTTGTCCACGTCGTACGTCGGGACGTTGTGGTCCTCGGTGGCGATCGTCAGGTCCGGCCGCCGCACCTGGCGACCGGCCAGCCGGAGGCCGTCGAACGCCTGCGGACTGGTCACCTCGTGCACCAGATGGAGGTCGATGTAGAGGAGGTCGGGTTCTCCGTCGGCATGGCGCACCACGTGCGCATCCCAGACCTTTTCCGACAACGTCCTACCCATCAGACTCTCCTTTGAGAAAATGTACGTGGTTGGGTGCTCTCGCTCACAGTGCTCCGGTACAGCTCACGGAAGCCACTTGCGTTCCACGATTCGAGACGGCAGTATCGTCTCATGGACAACTCTAGCGGAGTCGGCGTTCTCGACAAAGCAGCCCTGGTTCTGTCCGCCCTCGAGTCCGGGCCGGCGACCCTGGCAGGACTGGTGGCGGCAACGGGGCTCGCGCGCCCGACGGCACATCGGCTGGCGGTCGCTCTCGAGCACCACCGGCTGGTCGGACGCGACATGCAGGGACGCTTCGTGCTCGGGCCGCGACTGAGCGAGTTGGCCTCCGCCGCCGGTGAGGACCGGCTGCTCGCGACCGCCGGACCGGTGCTCGCACGACTGCGGGACATCACCGGTGAGTCGGCGCAGCTGTTTCGCCGCCAGGGTGAGTATCGCGTCTGCGTCGCCGCCGCCGAGCGTCCTTCTGGTCTGCGTGACACGGTTCCGGTCGGCAGTCAGCTGACTATGGCGGCTGGTTCGGCCGCTCAGATACTGCTGGCCTGGGAGGACCCGGAGCGGATGCACCGCGGTCTCCACAACGCATCGTTCAACGCCGCGGCATTGGCCGGCGTACGGCGCCGCGGCTGGTCGCACTCGGTCGGCGAGCGCGAGCAGGGCGTCGCGTCCGTCTCCGCGCCGGTGCGATCCCCCAGCGGCAAGGTGATCGCCGCCGTCTCGGTCTCGGGCCCGATCGAGCGCTTGTCCAGGCAGCCGGGCCGCATGCACGCCCCCGCCGTGATGGCCGCCGCGGAACGGCTCTCGGAAGCATTGCGCCGCGCTTCCGAGTAGAAGTTGTTATTGTCACGCCCCGCTTCCTGAGATCACCATGAGAGTCAAGGGCTCTCACAGTGATCTCTAGGGGAGGTCGACATGGAGCGGGACTGGCTGACGCTCGGTTGGAAGATGTTGCTCGTCCGCGGTGCGATCGGCATCGTTTTCGGCATTCTCGCGATCGCGTGGCCGATCTCCACGGCGATCGCACTGGCGCTGCTCTGGGGCATCTGGGCCCTGACCGACGGCATCGGCTCGATCGCCCAGGCCTTCCAGCCGGAATCCCGGGGCAGCCGGCTCTGGCTGGTCGTACTCGGCGTGATCGCACTGCTCGCCGGGTTCTTCGCGATCGTCCACCCGGGCATGACGGTCGCGACGCTGACCTGGATCCTCGGGATCTGGCTGATCATCCGCGGCATCTTCGAGCTGGCCGGCGCGTTCAGCAGCCAGCAGCTGACGCCACGCTGGCTGCTCGTTCTGAGCGGCCTGCTGTCGATCCTGATCGGCATCCTGTTCGCCGCCAACCCCGGCGCGGGCGCAGTCGGCATCGCCGTCGTGCTGGGCGTCACCGCTCTGATCTGGGGCGTCGTCCTGATCGCCGTCGCCATGTCGGTACGACGAGCCGCCGCCCCGGGCGCCGCCGCACAACCCGGGAGCCCTTCACCGGCCTAGCGCCTGCGGGTCAGCCGCCGTACGGGACCGTGAGGATCTCGAGGTTGTGGCCGTCGGGGTCGTCCCAGTAGAGGCCCCGGCCGCCGTCGTTGGTGTTGATCTGGCCCTCCTGGCGATGGAACGGATCCGCCCAGTAGGTCAGGCCGCGCTCGACGATGCGCGCCTGGATCTGGTCGAACTCGTCGTCGCTCACCAGGAACGCGTAATGCTGCGTCCGCGGCTGCCCGTTGGCGTCGGCGAAGTCCAGGGAGGTGCCGTTCGCCAGTTGCACAACGGCGAACGGGCCGTAGCTGCCGGGCGTACCTAGTCCGAGGATCTCGGCCAGGAAGCGCGCGGACGCCTCCTTGTCACTGCTGCTCACGATCGTGTGGTTGAACTCGACAGCCATGCCGTCAGGCTACTCGGATTCGACGCAACCGCAGGAGATGCTCGGCAGGAGTTCGTAGTCGAGGACGTGCCGGGCAGCCGGCGGATTCGTCGGATCCAGCAGGAGTTCGACCGCCCGGCGGGCAGTTTCCTCGATCGGCTGGCGGACGCTGGCCAGCGGCGGGATCGTGACAGTGCACTCGGAGGTGCCGTCGAAGCCCATCACGGCGACGTCCTCCGGCACCCGTAGCCCCGCGTCCCAGGCCGCGAACAGCACGCCGAACGCCTGCTCGTCCGTCGAGCAGTAGATCGCCCGCGGCGGCCGCTTCTGCTGGAACCACGGCCGTACCGCGTCCCGCGCCGCGAACCGCGAGACCGGCGAGGCGACGTACCGCGCCGTCGCCCGCGGGTGCGCCTTCAGCGCGCGCTCGATGCCGCGATGGTGTTCCGACGTACCAGGTGAGTCCTCAGGTCCGGTGACGACGCCGATGGAGCGGTAGCCGTGCGACAGCAGGTGATCCGCGGACGCCTCGGCACCGGCGACGTAGTCGATCGACAGCGTGGAGACCGTAACGCCGTCCGGTACGGGATGCAGGGCCACGACCGGTACGCCGGCGGCCGCGAAGCGCTGGATCGCCGGTTCGACGAGCAGCGACACGAGCACCACACCGTCCACCTTGCGCTCGATGAACGAGCCGATGTGCGCCGACTCCTGTGCGGGATCACCGGCCGAGTCGCCGATCAGCAGCAGGTGGTCGTGGCGGCGCGCGTAGTTCTCCAGGTGCTCGGCGAGCGTGGCGAAGTACGGGTTGCGGATCTGCGGGATCAGCAGGCCGAGCGAGTACGTGCGTCCCGCACTGAGCGCGCGGGCGAGGATGTTCGGCCGGTACTCCAGCTCCGCCGCAGCCTCCAGCACGCGACGCCGGGTCGCCGCCGAGACCGGCCGCGGGCCGTTGTTGAAGACGTAGCTGACAACAGCGGTCGACGTCCCCGCGCGCTCCGCGACGTCACGTGCGGTAGCCATCGATCTCCCCACGCTGCACAGCGTATGCCGTTCCGGCCGCCACGATCCGTGCGGTGATTTCCTCGGCCACCTCCTCGGCCTCGACCGCGGTCACGATCCGCACGGTGCCCTCCGGATCCGGCGCGAACGAGCTGTGGCCTGCCCGCTCTCCGCCGACGGCGATGCTGACCCGTCCTAGTTCCGAGAAGGTGAACAGCTCCGGGCAACTCAGCGCGAGGACCGCCACCGGGTCGTGCGGCACATTCCATGTCTCGTTCCAGTATGCCCACCACTGCTCGATGTCCGCGCCGAGCGCCGCACCGAGCGGACCGGCCGCGCGGATCCGCTCCAACCGGGCCTTGTCGATCGTCACCTGGCGGGTGATCTCCAACCCGGTGATCGTGGTCGGAATCCCCGCGCTCAGCACGAGCTGCGCGGCAACGTCGTCGGACTTGAAGTTGTGCTCGCGGACGTCGTCACCGAACGACCCGCCCATCACCCACAGATGCCGGATCCACCACGCCGCCTGGGGTTCGAGCTGCAATGCCTTCGCCACGTTGGTCAACGGACCGATCGCCGCCACGTCGAGCGCACCGGGATGCGCACGCAACAACTCGAGCAGCCGCTCCGGGGCGCTGTCCGCGCTGATCGTCTCCGCGGCGAGCCCGTCGTGCAGGGTGCCCTCGTGACCGGCCCACCAGACCTTCCGGCCGGACAAGGTCTCGGCCAGTCCGGGTACGACGGTCAGCTCACGGCCGGCCAGTACGCCGTACCGCCGCGCGAGCTGGGCGCGCAGCCGGGTGTCGCCGTACACGGTGTGAACCTCGGTGAGGTCGATGTCCGGGCTGCCGAGCAACTGGGCGAGCGCCATCGCGTCGTCGACGTCGGACCCGATGTCGGTATCGAGAATGAGAGAACGCACGTAGCTCCTTACTTGAGTCCGGTGCTCGACACGGACTGGACGAAGTACCGCTGGAAGCCGGCGATGACCACCAGCGGGATGACAGTGAGGACGACGGCGCCCGCGAACACGAGACCGTAGTCGGCGAAGTTCTGGCCCTGCAGGTTGGACAGTGCGACCGGACCGAGGATGTGCTTGGCGTCGGTGCCGATCAGCAGCGGCCAGACGTACGCCTGCCACTGGAAGAGGAACAGCATCAGTCCGGCGCCGATCAGCGCGGGCTTCGACAGCGGCAGATAGATCCACCGGAAGACGCCGAGCCACCCGAGCCCGTCGATCCGGCCGGCCTCGACCAGTTCGGCCGGGATGCCGAGGAAGAACTGCCGGAGCAGGAAGATCGCCATCCCGTTGCCGATCCCGGGCAGCACCAGACCGGTGAACGTGTTGGTCAGGTGCCAGTCGCGAAACATCGTCGACAGCGGGATCGCGATCGCGTCGAACGGGACCAGGAAGCTCAGTACGACGACACCGAACACCAGGCCACGCCCGCGGAACTCGAACGCTGCCAGCCCGAACGCCGCGGTCGCACAGACCGCCAGCCCGATGATCACGGTGAGCGCGCTGACCAGGATCGAGTTGAGCGTCGCGCGGCCGACGTCGCTGCCCAACAGCACTGAGTAGTTGTGCAAGGTCGGCTGCAGTTCGAAGAACGTCTGCCACGACAGCTTCAGATGCGCGAACGTCTCCGAACCCGGGCGTAGCGAGTTCGTCACGACCCAGAGCAACGGCAGGAAGAACAGGATGCCGACGACTCCGCCGGTGACCGAGAGGCTCACCCGCTTCATTGGTCACCCCGCAACAGCCGGAACTGCCCGGCCACGATCGCGAGCGTCAGTGCGACCAGGATGACCACCTCTGCCTGTGCGACATGGATGTCGCCGAGCGCGTACGCGCGGTTGTAGACGTCGTACATCAACAGGTTGCTGTTGCCGTTCGGACCGCCCTTGGTGAGGATCTGCACCGGCGCGAAGACGAGCAGGTTCGACACGGTGTCGGCGACCAGTACGAACGCGAGCGGCCGCCGTACCAACGGAAGGACGACCGACACCATCCGGCGCCACGGGCCCGCGCCGTCCAGCACCGCGGCCTCGCGAACCTCGACCGGAACCTCCTGGATGCCTGCGATCAGGAACAGCATCCAGTACCCGACGCCGATCCAGGAGAGCAGCACGATCAGGGCCGGCAGGACCTGGCCGGACGAGGTGAGGAACGGTTGCGCCGGCAGACCGAGTCGGTCGAGGACACCGTTCGCGAGGCCGTCCGGGCGGTAGATGACGCTCCAGATCACGGCCGACACCGCCGGCGGCGTGGCGATCGGGAGGATCACCAACGTCCGCCAGAGCTTCGCACCGGCCGCCTTCTGGGTGAAGAGCACCGCGAGCAGGAACGAGACTACGACCTGGATCGGGTTCACGAGCACGGTGAAGAGCAGCGTCACACCGACTGACTGCCGGAAGTCCTTGCTGGCCAGCAGATCCGTGTAGTTGCTGAGCCCCGCGAACACCCGGCCGCCACGCAGCAAGCTCTCGGAGTAGAAGCTCTCCACCACCGCCGAGATCGCCGGAACGATCCGCAGCACGGCGAGACACACCAGTGCGGGCGCCAGGAAGGCCAGGGCGATCAGCCCTTGGCGTTGCCTCACTTGATCGACTTCCAGGCCTCGGTCAGTTGCTGGGTGGCCTGCTGCAACCGCTGGTCCGGGTTGGTCCCATTGCGGATGTCGGCGAACGCCTTGCCGAGGACCTCCTCGAACTGGATGTACCCGACGCTCACCGGCCGCGACACCGCGGTGTGCTCACTCTCGTACGCGGTGATCGCGGCGGCACCGACCGTCTTCGCGCCGGAGAACGCGTCCATCTTCGGGGTGTACTGCTGCTGCGCGCTGAGGTTCGCCGGGATGATCGTTGTCGTACTCGTCGTGGCCAGGTTCCCGGCCGGGTCGAGGGTCGCGAACTCGACGAACTTGCGGGCCATCCCCTGCTGCTTCGATGCCGGGTTGATGCCGAGCGACCAGGACCCGGTCGGCGTCACCGGCTTGCCGCCCTGGAAGTACGGCAGCGGTGCGACGCCCCAGTCGATCTTGGAACTGCCGAAGATCTTCAGGTCCCACGGGCCGCCGACGAAGAACGCCACGTCACCGTTCGAGAACACCGGACCGGTCTGGAACCCGCCGATCCCGCGTGGCGACAGGCCGCTCGCGAACGTGGCGGCGTACCACTGCATCGCCTGCTTCCAGCCGTCGGTCTCGACCGCGGGCGTGAGCGCGTCGTCGCCTTCGATCCCGGATCCGCCACCGAGTGATTCGGCCAGCGGCTGCAGTTGGTAGTACGCCTCGGGCTGCTCCATGAACAGTCCGTACTTCGTACCGCCGGACTGCATCGCCTTTCGGCCGGCGGCCTCGACCTGCTCCCACGTCCAGCGCTGCTGCGGGTCCGCGGTCGGCGGCGTCACCTTCGCCTTGGCCAGCGCGGTCTTGTTGTAGAAGAGGTACTGCGTCGAGTTCCACATCGGCAGCGACCAGAGCTTG
>DASSDE010000676.1:0-4115 GCA_035697365.1 Kribbella sp.
CGCCCGGTTGAGTCGTACTCGGTCACGTACGCCGGCCGCGCGTCCCCCACCGACTCGGATTTGAGCCGCCCGTCGACGTACGAGTACCGCGTCCGGATCCCGCCTGCCGACGTCACCTCCGTCAGCCGACCGTCGGCGTACGAGTACCGCACCGTACGGGGCGCGACGCCCGGACCCGACAACCGCACCGACGCGATCTGACCCTGCTCGTTGTAGTCGTAGGACAGCGAGCGTCGCCCGTTCGTGACGGTCCGGACGCGGCCCGAGACCTGCTCGATCGTCACGCCTTGACCGTTGCGGTCGCGGATCGACTGCAGCTCACCCGCCGCGGAGAACTGCATCCGCACCTGGTCGAAGCTCGTCAGCACATAGGTCGACCCTGATCGCGTGAGCGTGAATCGAGCAGTGCCCGGCTCCACCGCGAAGCCGGTTCCCGTCCGCGTGAACCCGATCTCCCGCCCGTCCGAGGCCAGATACCGGGCGCCGGTCGCCGACAGCACCAGCCGGTCGGAGTACGACGAACGCCAGCCGACGCCGAGCGGGCCGGTGGACTCGTCGTTCGAGTTGTACGTCCGGGTCACGGAGAGCGGCACGCCGAGAGCTGTCACCGAGGCGTCGGTCTCAACGGCAGCCAGCGCGCCCGTGAGCGAGTTGACAGGGTCGGACTGCATCGCGAACGGTCCGAAGAAAGCACGCGCCTGTTTGTCCGGGAACACGAACCCGGGCGCTCCGGCATAGATCATCACGTTTGCGACCGCGGAGCCCTTGCCGTTTGTCAAGGAAACAGTCAGCAGGTTCGGTGAGCCGATGAACTTGCAGTCGAGCGGCACGGCGACAGACCATGCGAGCGACTGGGTGCGCGCGGGCTTGGGCTTCGGATAGTTGTCACACGGCCAGTGGCCGACCTGCCAGGTGCGGGGGTCGGTGATCCTGAGGTTGCAGAGGTCGATGGTCGGATTGAACGTCCGGGCCTGGAAGCTGAAGGTGAGGCCGGTGCCGGCGTGTGCCATGCCGCCGTCGAGGGCGATTTCGTCGCCTTTACTCAGGAGCTCGCCGCCGGCGGAAACCGCGACGTCGGGATGCAGACAGGTGTAGGCGTCCGGCGGTGTGGCGTAGGAAGCGGGGGTGAATGGCACGAGGAGGAGCATGCCGAGGACGAGCGCGAGCAGCCGGTGCCGCATGATCGCCTCCGCTCGGTTGATGGCCTGTGACAGAGAGTTTACGGAGATCGGCCGGTCAACGGAGCGGATGATTACAGGTTGTGGATAACGGGCAGTGACCCAGGCGTCGCGGGGGCTGCGGACTCGCTACGATCTGCGGAAACAGTGTGAGGAACGTTCGAATGATGGTCCGCCCGCTGGCGGGTTTGCCACCACGAGTGTGAGGGTGTGGCTCATGAACATCGGTACCCGGAAGATCGTCGTCGACGAGGCGATCGCGCAGCTGCGGCTGTACGCCGAGACGAACGGCGCCGTGCTGCAGTACTACGACGGGTTGCCGGGGATGACCACCGTCGGTGGCTCCGACCCGAACCGGATCACGCTCGAGGATCTGGCCCGGACAATGGTGATCGGTTCCGACCTGCGGGCGCTGGACATTCCGTGGCTGCTCGAGGTGGAGGCCGAGAAGGCGCTCGCGGCGATTCCGGTGGACGCGCGGCTCGAGGACGCCCCCGCGGGGAGCGATTTGTTCGCTGCGGCGATGGCGCTCGACGAACTGTTCACCGGCCACCGCGGGTTCGGGCACGCCAAGAAGTCGAAGCTGCTGCACCTCAAGCGGCCGTACCTCTACCCAGTGACCGACAGCTTCATCCGGATGACCTACGGCACAGCCTCGGCCGGTGCCGACTTCCTGTCCGCGGTCCGCGACGACCTGGTGAATCCGGCGAACGTCCGGGACTTCAAGCTGCTGCAGGTCCGCCTGATCGCGGAGCCGGCCACGTCGGCAGCCCGCCTGCTCGGTGAGGTGCCGACGCTGCGCCTTCTCGACATCCTCGCCTCCCTGCTGGGCGAGGCAAAGTAGCGCCTAGAGGACACCGAGCCGCGCAAGCGGTTCGACCAGTTCGCGCTCCTCGTAGGACAGATGCGAGAGCAGCGTGTCGTCGAGCAGATCCACAGCTGCTCGCAGACCGTCGATGCTGCCTGAACCGTCAACCAGTGCCACGAGCGCCTTGTCGACGCCTTCCAGCACCTCGTGGATGATCTTGTGCTCCTCCTGCAACCGGTCCACGACCGGGACCAGCTCAGGATCAGCACGGCGGAGGTGCGGGAAGAGCGATGCGTCCTCCAGCGAGTGATGCGTCGTGACGAGCCGGCAGTACGACTCGCAGTACGTACCCAGCGTCCAGTTGTTCTGCCGCATGGTCATCGTGTTGATGTGCGACCGCGCCGCCCCAACTCCGAGCGTCCCGGCCGCGACCTGCTCCACGAGGTCACGCACCTGGTCGAGCTCAGCACGCAGGTGGTCGTGTACGTCGATCAGATGCTGACCGGACTGCAGCTGGTACGGGGTGTACGCCCGCGACGGGTCCTGCAAAGGACCGGTCGGCCGCTCCGACTCGTCCAGGAGCTGTACTGCGCTACGCCGTACAGCTGGAGGTGGTGTCGGCACGACCCCAAAGCCCCCCGCCACAGGAGCGGGAGCGACAGCAACGGCAGCACCAGACCGTGCCACCTCAACAGCCTCACGCACTCCAGCTGCGACCTCAGAGAACCGCCTGATGTCGTCAGGGTTGTCGGAGGCAAGGATGTAGGTGCTCATGCCCTCCCCCAGCGTCAGCTCGGTCAGCTGGTCGATCCACAGCTCCTCAGGCCCCTGCAGGAACCCGCCCGCGCCGTTGAACTGACCAGAGATGTTGTAGAGCCGCCGTACCGCGGCAGGGTCCCGGCCTGCGTCGACAGCCGCCTCGTCGATCAGCTTGTTCATAGCGGCCAGCTCCTCCGGCCCGGCGTATCCGCTGCTCGGCAGCCAGCCGTCCGCGAGCCGTCCGGTCAGTGCGAGCATCCGCGGCTTGTACGCGCCGAGCCAAATGGACACGTCGTGGGCAGGCGCCGGACCGCGCTTCGCTCCGGCCACGGTGTAATGCTTGCCGGCCAGCCGGATGCCGCCACCACCTGGCGTCCAGACCTCGCGCATGATCGCGATGGCCTCCTCGAGAGCGGTGATGCTCTGCCCGGTCGTCAGCCGCGGCCCGGCGTTCGCCGCAACCGCGTCAAGGAACCCGCCCGCACCCAGACCGAGCTCCACCCGGCCGCCAGTGATCAGGTCCAGTGTCGCAACGCTGCGCGCCAGCACCACAGGGTGCCGCAGCGGGAGGTTGGCCACGTTGGTACTGACCTTCACGCGCTGGGTCTGGGCGGCAACGACGGACAGCAGCGTCCACGCGTCCATCAGGCGAGGCTGGTACGGGTGGTCCTGGAAGGTCACCAGGTCCAGGCCGACCTGCTCGGTCAGCTGCGCCAGCGCGATCACGCGGTCCGCAGTGTCGACCGCGGGGGTCAGGAACGTGCCGAAGACCAGCTCGTGGCCGTAGTCCATGGTTCACCTTCACCTGTTGAGATAGCGTCGCGAGCCAAACTACTTCGCTACGCCAATAATCTCAACTACAGAACATCTACTGCCGGACGAGCAGCTCGTAGACCTCAGCAGGACTCAGCTCCGCACCCCGTGCATGCGCTGCCTGGTACCCGGCCTCGCCGAGCGCAGCCGTAGCCGCGGCAACAGCGCGATCCAGGTCCTCGGTCTCGCTGGCCGCGATCAGGTAGTTCTCGGTCGCCCGCGTGGCGGCCACACACCCCTGCAGGACGGCAGCAAGCGTCTTGTCCGGATGACAGGCGGCAACGCCCTCCAGAGCCCAGCACATGCCACGCAGCGACTCGAACTCCTCCGACACCCGGAATGCCTCCAGGTGCAACTCCAACCCGTCAGCCGGCCGACCCTGGAGCTCCTTGACGACCCCCAACTCGTCCAGCACCAGGCTCAGGTAGAGCACGGCCTCCTTCTGCCGGCGGGCAGCGTCGATCAGCTCCTGCAGGCGCGTGGACGCCTCGTCCAGATTCCCGCTGCGTCGAGCCGCGAACGCCAGCACGATCTCCGCGAGCGCCTGCGTCGAGCGC
>DASSDE010000677.1:0-2113 GCA_035697365.1 Kribbella sp.
GGATCTTGGCGTTCTTGGCCGAGTGCTGCAGGCCGAGGAACAGCCCGCTGGCCATCCGCTTCGCGGGGTCGGCGACGTACGACTGCAGCGCGTTCGAACCGGCCCGGTGGTACATGAACCGGCTGTACTCGCCCTGCTGCATCTCGGACTTGGCGAAGTCCAGGTCGAGGAAGCCGTCGATGTTCGAGCTGGTCGTCTTGTCGGTGTGGTTGACGACGCCGTTGTGGTTCTTGTCGGTCCACAGCCGGCCGTCGTGGTTGACGTCGGTCCAGTTGTACGTGAGCAGTCGCCACGCCTGGTCCTCGGTCAAGTTGTCGTCCCCGTCGAACTGCGCCCGCGGGTACTCAAGCTTGACCACCATCAGGTCCGCGTTGCGGTGCTGTTTCACCTGTCTGGTCAGGTCGATCAGATAGTCGGGCGCGTTGAAGTTGCCCGTACTCTCCTGGCTCAGATCCTTGCTGCTGAACGAGATCGTGTCCGAGTCGGTGCGGACCAGCTGCCGGTCACTGACCTGCCAGACACCGTTGCCCTTGACATCGAACTTCTGGGTGTCGGTGCCGCCGGGCGAGATGATGTTCGCGAACACCGGGTACTCGGTCCCGCGGTAGTCACCGACGCGCCATTCGGTCGGTGACACGCTGGCCCGCCGGCCGAGCGCGCTCGCGACCGCCTTGCCGGCGTCGACCGACCCGGAGCCCTGGACGTTGGCGTCGTACCCGAGGTCCTTCGCCGACGACTTCAGGATGTCCTGCGCGGTCGAGTAGAAGCCTGCCGGTACGGAGCCGTGATGCGCCTTCTCGTACGCCTGGTAGACGAGCGCGGTGGCGCCGGCCGCAACCGGTGTGGACCGGCTCGTGCCGCCCCACGAGACCCAGGCGTTCCGGCCGTCGAGGATGGTGTTCAGCGTCGAGTCACCGGGCGCATAGGCGCCGTCGGCAACGACATCGACGCCGTTCGTGGCGTTCGCGCCGAAGCCCCGGTTCGACCAGACCATCACGTCGTTGTCGGTGATCTGGCTGGTCCGCAGCAGCGAGTCCCACCCGGTGCCGCCGAACTGCGTGGAGGCGCCGACCTCGATCGCGGTCGAGGGGGCGGCCGCGGTCGACGTACCGAACCCTGGCGCGCCGTTACCGGTGGAGAACAGTGCCGTGGTCTTGAAGCCGTCGTGGATCACGTCGGCTTCCTGGCTGGCGGCGTCCCAGCCGTCGTTGTCGGTGGTCGACTCACCGTACGAGTTCGAGGTGACGTCCACGCCGCCACGGGTGGACAGGAAGTATCCGAACTGGGTGGAGAAGTCGAAGCCCATGTAGATGTCGCCGAACGGCGCGAGCTTGGCGTGCGGCGCGCCGCCGAGGACGGCGCCGGCGTACTTGCCGCCGGGCAGGTCCTTGAACGTCGGCGCCTTCCCGTTGATCACCGCCTGGCCAACGATGTTCGACGCGGTCAGCGTGCCGTGGCCCTCGATCGCCGGGTCGAAGTCGCCGGTCCAGGCGAGCAGCGCACCGGAGCCGTACGACGTGTCGTTCACGCCGAACGCATCCAGGCCGCCGGGGATCGGGGCCTTGCCGTCGGAGATGTAGTAGAGCAGGCCGCCGGACAGGTCGGTGTAGCCGTCGCCGTTCATGTCGCGGTACGCGGCGGGCGAGGACTTCGTCACCGGCTTCTCGTCGGCGAACGAGTAGTCGTTGTCCAGGTCGACGTACACCGTGTCGTAGACGCCGGCCGTGTGCGGGTCGGTGACCAGGAACCCGGGGCGCTCGCCGTACAACTGCAGCAGGTGGTCGTCCGGGTGACTGCCGAGCATGACCTTGCCGGACTTGCTCCACTTCGCGGGGAAGCTGTAGGTGTGCTGCTTGGTGCCGTCCGGGGCGTTGAAGTTCCGGGACGGGCCGGTCCGGGTCGCGAAGTCGACGCTGCAGGTGTTCCCGGTCTTGGCGCAGGTGGTCGCAGTGGTCTTGGTGTACCAGGAGAGGCCTTGGTCGACCTGGCCCGGCGCGGACAGCCACTGCAGGGTCCCGTACGGGTCGAAGGCCTTCGGCCAACCGTTCCAGCCGGCCTTCGCGCCGGTCTGACCGGTCCACGTCTGCCAGGTGTTCAGCAGGTCCGGGTGACC
>DASSDE010000678.1:0-5869 GCA_035697365.1 Kribbella sp.
CGGTGGCCGAGCACCGGTCGAACGCGCAGATCGCCCATGCGCTGCACATCTCGGTCCGTACGGTCGAGAGCCACGTCTCGTCCTTGCTCCGCAAGTACGGCGTCACCGACCGCCGGGAACTGGCCGACCTGATCGGACGCGGGGAGCGCGGACAGCGCGGACAGCGCGGGGTGGGTGGTGAGCGACCGGCGGGTGTGGGCGGGTTGCCTGTTGGGCGGACTGCCTTCGTCGGGCGGGCGGGCGAGGCGGCGGGGTTGCGAGAGGCGCTGGGGCGGTCTCGACTGGTGACGCTGCTCGGCCCGGGAGGCATGGGGAAGACGCGCCTCGCCGCACTGGTGGCGGGCGAGTTGGGCGCGACCGGCGCGTTCGTTGATCTGGTGCCGGTCCGGCAAGGTCTCGTGACGCGGGCCGTGGCGACCGCGCTCGGGCTGAGCGAACGCCCTCCGCAAAGCCTGCAACAGGTCCTGATCGACCACCTGCAGCAGGACCGATCACTCCTGATCCTCGACAACTGCGAGCATCTGGTCGACGAGGTCGCCGTACTCACGGAGCAACTGCTCAGCAGTTGCCCCGAGCTGACCGTTCTCGCCACCAGCCGAGAGCGCCTCGGCGTGCCGTCCGAGACGACGGTCCTGCTGCCGCCGCTGGACGCCGCGACCGAGCTGTTCACCGACCGGGCGCGCGCCGTCGACCCGGACTTCAATGCGCCCGACGACGTCCTCACCGAGATCTGCGCGCGACTCGACGGCCTGCCGCTGGCGATCGAACTCGCCGCGGCCCGGATCGGCTCGCTCGGAGCCGACGGCCTGCAGGCAGCGCTCGACGACAGGCTCCGGCTGCTCGCGGGTGGACGTGGTGTGGACGTACGCCACCGATCGCTGGCTGCGGTGATCGGCTGGAGCCACGATCTGCTGGACGAACAGGAGCGGCTGCTGTTGCGCCGGCTCGCGATCTACGTCGGGGGTTTCGACCTGGACGCCGCCAGTGCGACCAGCCCGGAGCTCGGGCGGGCCGAGGTGGCGGATCTGCTCGGGCGGCTGACCGACAAGAGCCTCGCCGTACGTCGGGGTCCGCGCTGGAGGTTGCTCGAGACGATCCGCGAGTTCGCCCGCGACCAACTGACCGACGACGAACTGTCCACAGCACAAGACCGCTGCCTCCACTGGGCCGCTACCACCGCCGCCACCCTGGAAGCCCACCTCGACACCCCCAGCCAACTCAACAACCCCGGCGAGGAGCGGCCGGGCGGGGAGTGGCGCGGTCCCGACGTGGCCGGTGGGGTGGAGTGGTGGAGGACCTATGACGCGGTTGCCGGGGACCTGCGGGCTGCGCTGGCGGCGACGGGGGCAGTTGCTGATCCCGTCGCGCATCGGTTGGCGCGTTCGCTCGGTCATCTGGGCTTTGCGCGGCGGGAGTTTCAGGAGTCGGTCGGTTACTACCGATCGGCGGCCGGACGCGCCGCCGACGGCGTCAGCGCTGCGCTGGATCTGCGCTCGGCGGCCGATGCCACTCTCGCGATCTCCGACGCCGAGACCGGGGTCCGGCTGCTCCTGGACGCAGCCGACCGAGCGGTTGCTGACGGCAACGTTCGGGCGACGATGCTTGCGCTGGCCGTGATCGCGGTGAACAGGTATCCGACCGGATCCCTGTACGACGTACCGCCGGCACGCAGCGCACACCTGCTCGAGCAGGCCTTGGAGAGCGCCCAAGCCGGCGACTCACAGGTGACCGCGCTACTTGCGATCGCCAAGGCGTGGGAGTACGGCAAACGGCGCATCGGTGCTGATCCGGAGCTCGCCCAAGAAGCCGTCGAAGCAGCGCGGCGAACCGGCGATCCGGTCCTGATCGCGGGCGCTCTCGATGCATCGACCGTCGCCGCCGGGAACGCGGGGCGGCTGCGCGACGCGCGCTCGTACGCAGTGGAAAGGATGCGGCTGGTCGGGCCGCTGCCGCGCCACGAGCCGTATGCGGCGGCGGAGATCATCGACGCGTTCCATGTCGCGCCGACGACGGCGACCGCGGTCGGTGACCTGCCGGCGGCGCGTGCGGCGATCGGTGCGCCGGACGATCCGGTCGGCGATCATCCGTACATCTCGCTGCCGCGGCTGATCCGGGTGTGCGCGCTCACCGGCGAGTTCGACGCCTGCGTGGCGCACGCGGACGCACTCTGGCAGCGTTGGCAACGCGCCGGAGCACCCCCGATCGAGTGGATGTCGTCCGCATTGTCGGCGGCCGCGATGGTGCACGGCCTGCGCGACGACGGCCTGTTCGACGTCTGGCAGTCACGTTCGCTCGAGGTTGCGAGGTCCATGGCCCCGGAGGACGCTGCGTGGTTGGCCGCCCCGTACGCCTTCGCTCAAGCCCGAGTTGCCATCCACCTGATCGACACCAACCACCCGGCCACCGCTGAGCAGGCCGAGGTTGTACGGCGGGGGTTTGGTGGGTTCGCGGAGCGGTGGTGGGCGCCGTACGCGCGGGCCGCCGCGGCGGAGCTCGCCGTACTGGCGGACCTGGCCGATGCGCCGGAGCTGCTCGCGGCCACCGAGCAGGACGCCGCGGAGAACGACTGGGCTGCTGCCTGCCGCACTCGTGCCGCAGCACGTTCCACCGGGGACCTCGACGCCATCCTGGCGGCCGCCGACGCATTCGAACGCGTCGGCGCCCGCTTCGAGCGAGCCGCCACCCTCGCCCTGCACCCAGCCCACGCCGCCGAGGCCCGTGCCGAACTCACCGCCCTGCAAGTCTCGGTTCCGTAGTGAATCAGGAGGCCATCCAGGCTTGGATGGCCTCGGGGGTGCGGGGCATTGCGTCGGAGAGGTTCTCCGGGGTGCCGTCGGTGATGAGGATGTCGTCCTCGATGCGGATCCCGATGCCGCGCAGGTCCTCCGGCACGGTGAGGTCGTCGGACTGGAAGTACAGGCCGGGCTCGACGGTGAGGACGTACCCGGGCTTCACGGTGCCCTGGCGGTAGGTCTCGTTGCGGGCGGCGGCGCAGTCGTGGACGTCCAGGCCGAGCATGTGGCTGACGCCGTGCAGCGTGTAGCGCTGGTACAGGCGGCTCTCCGGGTCGAGTGCCTCCTCGGCGGACACCGGCAGCAACTCCATCGCATCCAGGCCGTGGACGATGACCTCCATCGCCGCCTCGTGCCCGGCGCGGAAGGCCGCGCCGGGGGTGAGCGCCGCGATGCCGGCGTTCTGCGCGTCCAGGACGAGCTGGTACAGGTCGCGCTGGCGCGGCGTGAACTCGCCGTTGACCGGCAGCGTACGGGTGATGTCCGCCGTGTACAGCTGCCGGTTCTCGACGCCCATGTCGAGCAGCATCAGGGTGCCGTCGGTCACCGGGCCGTCGTTCTCGATCCAGTGCAGCGTGGTCGCGTGCGGACCGGCCGCGGCGATCGAGCTGTAGCCGACGTCGTTCCCCTCGGCCCGAGCGCGGCGCCAGAACGTGCCTTCGATCCAGCGTTCGCCGTACTGCCGGACCTTCTCCATCTCGGCGAGGACGTCGGAGAACCCGCGGTGCGTGATCGCGACCGCGTCCCGCAGCTGGTCGAGCTCGTAGGCGTCCTTGACCAGGCGCAGCTCGGACAGCACCGACGACAGCTCGTGGTCCTTCGGGTCCTCGGTCCGGGCGCCGCTCAGCAGTGCGGCGATCGAGGCGTCCTCGTCGCGCCGGACGCGGGTCGGTACGTCACCCTTCAACGCGTCCGCCAGTTGGTCGACGTGCCGGGTCTCGATGCCGAACTCCTTGGCGGTCTCGGTCAGCGACGGACGCCGGCCGGCCCACAATTCGCCGTACATCCGGTCGCGCCAGAACTCCTCGCCCTGCGAGCGGTCGGCCCGCGGGCGGAAGTACAGCACGGAGTCGTGGCCGGTGGTGCCGTTCGGCTCCAGGACCAGGACTGCGTCCGAGGTCTGGTTGCCGGTCAGCCACACATAGTCGGTGTGCGGCCGGAAAACGTAGTCGGTGTCGTTCGAGCGGACCTTGTAGGTACCGGCCGGGATCACGAGCCGCTCGCCGGGGAACGCCTGCGACAGCGCGTCGCGCCGCTTGGCCGCCCAGACGCCGACGTCGCTCAGCGACAGATCGTGCCGCTCGGAGTCGGCCCAGCCCGAGTTCATGAAGGCGCGCAGCTTCGCGCTCGGCTGGTTGTCGTGCGACGCGGTCTTCGGCTCGGTGTTCTCGGCAGCGTTCTCGCTCATCGGCGACCAGTCCTCATCTCGCTACGGGTGCAGTTGGTCCCCACGTAGCGTGCTGCTGTCCGGCAGTGCCTCCGCGGGGTCGGAGCCGATGCGGGTGATCGCATTGTGCTCGTCCACGAAGACTACGCTCGGTTCGAAGACCTTGGCCTCGGCGGTGTCGAACGTCCCGTAGGCGATCAGGATCACCAGGTCGCCCGGGTGGATCAGGTGCGCGGCGGCCCCGTTGATGCCGACGACCCCGGACCCGCGCGGTCCCTCGATCAGGTACGTCGACAGCCGCTGACCGTTGGTGATGTCGACGATGTCGACCTTCTCGCCCGGCAGCAGGTCGGCCGCCGCCATCAGGTCCCCGTCCAGCGTGCACGACCCGACGTAGTCCAGGTCCGCCTGCGTGACCGTCGCCCGGTGCACCTTCGACTTCATCATCTCGCGCCACATGGCGGGAATGATCTCGTCGTACCGGCCCCGGTGTCAGTGGTGGCGGTCACCCCGAGACCAGTTCGCTCTCGCGTGGCGCCGGCGGGCGCAGCGAGTCGCCCTCGACGTCGACCGTGGGGAGCAACCGGTCGAGCCGGCGCGGGAGGTACCAGGCACGGCGGCCGAGCAGGGCCATCACCGCCGGTACGACGGTCATCCGCACCACGAACGCGTCGATGGCGACCGCCAGCGCGAGACCGAAGCCCATCTCCCGGATCAGCGCCTGCCCGGACAGGATGAACCCCGAGAACACCGCTGTCATGATCACCGCCGCCGCCGTCACCACCCGGGCGCCGTGTGCGAAGCCGTCGACGACCGCGTCCCGCGCCGCCGCGCCGTGCACGTGTTCCTCGCGCATCCGGGTCACCAGGAAGATCTGGTAGTCCATCGCGAGCCCGAACACCACCCCGATCAGGAAGATCGGCAGCATGCTGATCACCGGGCCGGTCTGTCCGGTCACCCCGAACAGGCCCGCGAACCAGCCCCACTGGAACACCGCGACCACGGCACCGAACGTCGCCGCCACGGTCAGCAGGAACCCGAGCGTCGCCTTCAGCGGTACGAGGACCGACCGGAACACCAGCATCAGCAACAGGTAGGCGAGCCCGACGATCAGGGCCAGGTACGGCGCCAGTGCGCCACCGAGCTTGTCCGAGATGTCGATGCTGATCGCGGTCGCACCGGTGACGGCGACGTCGGTGCCGTCGAGATCGGGCAGCGTACGGATCGCCTGAACCAGCTCGTGGGTCTGCGTCGTACTCGGGCCGCTGGCCGGAATGACGGTCAGCAGCGCGGTGTTGCCGGCCGGATTGAAGCGCGGCGGGCTGACCATCGTGACATCGGCGAGGCCGCGGATCGCTGTGGCCGTACTGGTCGCTGCTACCTGTGGGTTCGGCGCCGCACCCGCGTCGACCACCACCATCAGCGGACCGTTGAAGCCAGGACCAAAGCCTTCGGAGAGCAGGTCGTACGCCTTGCGCTGCGTGGAATCCGGCGCCGCCGTACTGTCATCGGGCAAACCGAGCTTCAGGTCGGTCGTCGGGATCGCGAGCACGCCGAGGCCGATCACGGTCACCAGGAGGACGGCCAGCGGTCGCCGCGTGACGAACCCGGCCCAGCGCCGCCCGAGCGCCGGACGCTCCGCAACAGGCCGTCCAGGGCGTGTGAACAGGCGCCGGCCGGGATTGCCGAC
>DASSDE010000679.1:0-4960 GCA_035697365.1 Kribbella sp.
TGTCGCCGTGCAGCGCGGCGTCGCGGACGATCGCCCAGTTGTGGAAGTAGTTCGCGTCCTCGCGGCCCTCGGACAGCAGCGGGTACCGGTCGAACGAGATCAGCGACGGCTTCACCACGTCGACGAAGTTGCGGTAGTACGACGCGTCGTCGGAGGGCAGCAGGTTGATGTACGGCAGGAGTTGCGGCGCGAGTTCACGCGAGATCGAGAGCGCCTTCGCGAGCGTCGCGAACCACCCGGCGCCTGGTTCGTCGTAGAAGTTGAAGCCGGCGAGCGAGGAGTACGGGCCGTACGCGTTGCGCGCCCGGGTGAACAGCTCGCTCGCCTCGGCCGGCGTCACGCTGAGGAAGTCCGTCGTGGTGTCGGAGATCGAGAACCAGCGCGACATGTTCCGGATCTGGATGTCGTCGGAGATCAGCATCTTCAACCCGGCATCCCGAGCCAGACCGAGCTGGTACTGGAAGATGTTGCCGTCGCCCGCGTAGTTGCCGGAGATGACGAAGTCGAATCCGGCGTTCTTGATCTCCGCGAACCGTTCCGCCGTACTGGCGAACGGATGCGGCGGCCAGAACAGGCCGATCGGGAAGTCCGGCCCGCCGGTCAGCGGCAAGGTGTCCGGCGCCGGTACGGCAACATCCGCGGGCACCGCTCCAGCCGCGGCGGCGGCGCTGGAACTGGCGGCACTGCCGGCCGCCCCCGCGCCTGCTGCGGATGCGGCTGCCGTGGAGGCGGAGGTGGTGGCGGCTGCGGCGGTGAGGGCGGTGGCCCCGGCGCCGAGCAGCAAGCTGCGGCGGCTGGGTCCGAGAATCTGGTGCGGGCTCTGCATGGCTCTCCTTCGGAAGGCGGTCGAACAGAAAGCAGTCGAACGAGGCGGCGGGCGGTTGGGCGGGGGCGGACGGCAGGGGTCGTGGAGGGTGGTTAGGGGTGGTGGCGGTGGTGGGAGACGGCGTCGGCGGTGGCGTCGAAGGCTTGTTCGGCGAGTGGGTAGTCGCGTTGTGCGACGCCCAGGTAGAGGGCGTCGAGGACGAGCATCTGTGCGTGCCGACCGGCGAGTCCGCCGGTCCGGAACGTGACATCGCGGGCCGCAGTGACGAGCACGATGTCGGCCGCCAATGCCAGCGGCGACCGCGGATAGTTGGTGATCGCAACAGTCGTGGCACCCTGCCGGCCGGACCTGGTGAGCGGCTCGAGTACCTCAAGAGTCTCGCCGCTGTGCGAGATCCCGACCGCGACGTCGCCGCTGCCGAGCAACGCGGAACTGGCGAGTGCGGTGTGTACGTCGCTCCAGGTGCTCGCGCCGCGCCCGATCCGGTGCAGCCGCAGCCGGAGGTCCTCCGCAACTGCTGCCGAGCCCGCCACGGCATACAGGTCGATCCGCCGGGCGTCGGAGATCGCCCGGGCGGCGCGGCCGAGTGCGTCGACGTCGAGCGTCGCGACCGTGTCCTCGAGTGCGCGGGTGTCGGCGCGGAGCAGCGTTCGGAGTACGTCGTCCAGCGAATCGTCCGGCCCGACCTCGGACCCGGTACCGCGCTCCCAGCTGAGACTGGTCCGGCCACTCTCGGCCGCGAGTGCCAGCCGCAGCTCGGCGTACCCGGACAGACCGAGCGCGAGGCAGAACCGCGTCACGCTCGGCAGCGACGTACCGCAGCGCGCAGCCAGCTGACCGATCGTCGACGACGCCACCGCCGCCGGATCCCGGAGCACCTCGGCCGCGATCCGCGACTGCGCCGGGCTGAGCGCCGGCAGCAGACCGTGGATCCGGGCCTCCAGACTCGGCGGCGGTGACTCGACAGCACTCATGTAAAGAATTCTCAGAGCACTTCAGCAACAATTACAAGAATTCACACTGTCCGATTCCGGCCGCCGCCTTCACCGAGGAGGAAGCAGAAACGCTCCTCAAGAGCAGGCCTGGACACCAACTTGCAACAGGCGTCAGAACAGCGCAGCCATCAGCCGGCGACGCGCCTTGACCACCCGCTCGTCGTCTGCGCCGACCACCTCGAAGAGCTCGAGCAGGTGCAGCCGTACGGCGTTGCGCTCGTCTCCGGCGGTCGCCTGGATCGTGGTGATGAGCCGCGCGAACGCGTCATCCACGTGCCCGCCCATCAGATCGACGTCCGCGACGAGCAGCTGCGCCTCGACGTCGGTCGGGTTGTCGGCCGCCCGCGTCCGGACGTCAGCCGGTACATCCTGCGTACGCTTCACGAGCTGCACCCGCGCGAGACCCGACTTCGCCTCGGCGTCGTTCGGCGTCTCCTTGAGCAGCTCCTCGTACGCCGCGATCGCGCCGTCCAGATCGCCCGCGCCGACCGCGTTCTCCGCCTTCTCGTACCGCGGGTTCGGCGCGTCCTCCTCCTCGGCGGCCTCGGCCACCGGACCGACCGGCTCGGCCCGTCCGGTGATGCCGTTCGCGACCGCGACGGTGAGCAGCTGGTCGAGGTACTGCCGGACCTCCGGCTCGGCGAGCACGCCCTGGAACAGCGGGACCGGCTGGCCGCGCAGGATCGCGATCACGACCGGCACCGCCTGCACGCCGAATGCCTGGGCGACCTGCGGGTTCGCGTCGACGTCGATCCGGGCGAGCAGGAACTTGCCCGCGTACTCGCTCGACAGCTTGATCAGCACCGCGCCGAGCGCGTTGGCGCCCTGCGAGCGCGGGGACCACAGCTCGACCACGACCGGCGCCTGGATGGAGCGGTCGATCACGTCGGCCTGGAAGTTGGCCTCCGAGACCTCCAGCACATAGGCACCACCGGCGCCACCGGCCGGGGCGCCGCCCGCGGCAGGAGCGCTGGGTGCGGGGTTGCGGAGGGACGACAGGTCGACCGCCCCAGGACGGGAGAAGTTGGACTGGGTCACCACTGGCCTCGCATTCGGTGCGTACTCCGTACGTTCACAAACCAAACCTATCTTCTATGACGCGGCGGACCTGCGTTGTGCCCGGGTCACCATCAGCAG
Organism: Kribbella sp.; assembly: GCA_035697365.1. Taxonomy (GTDB): domain Bacteria; phylum Actinomycetota; class Actinomycetes; order Propionibacteriales; family Kribbellaceae; genus Kribbella. The sequence continues at coordinate 2,959 of DASSDE010000679.1, forward strand.
GCGGGCGAGGCCCGCACGGGTGCCGGCGACCGCCAGCCGGTCGCCGATCCTGACCGGCCTGGTCAGCACCGGTTTCCAGTCCCAGGTCCCGTACTCGTCCTGCAGGGCGAGGATCCGCAGCCCCTCCGCCTCGTTCAGCTCGCCGAGGCGCCGCCCGTCGGCGACCGACCCGGCCTCGACCGTCACCTCGGTCAGCAGCAGGACGCGACGGCCGGCCGGCACGATCACCTGGCGGCGTTGGTTGCCGACCGCGGCCGCGACCGCCGGCGCCACCAGCATCGACACCGACCTGCTGTTGCCGAGGCCGAGCTGCCGCTCCACACGCTCGGCGAGGTCGTGGTCGAACATCCGCATCGTGATCCGCGCGTCCGGGTTCAGGCCCTGAGCCACCATCGCCGACTCCAGGTTGGTGATGTCCCCGTCGGTGATCGCGAGCATCGCCTGGCAGTGCTGCACCCCTGCCGAACGCAAGGTCTCCTCGTTGCTGCTGTCACCGACCACCACCGGGATCTTCAGCCGGTGGGCGACCTGTACGCCGGGCGCCTCGTCGTCCTGGTCGACCCCGACCACCGCGACACCACGATCCACGAGGATCTCGAGCACCCGAGCACCGACCGTACCCAGGCCGCAGACCACCACATGATTGCGCGGCCGCCCGCGAACCCCGCCGATGATCCGCGACAGTCGGGCACCGATCAGCGAGTCGACCACGACCGCGGTCAGCAGCGCCATCAGTACGATCCCGGTCAGCTGCACGACGACCGCGCTGACCTTCACCCAGGGTTGCGCGTCGTTGAACTTGTCGTCGTCGATCCCCGCCGAGGTGACGACCCCGGCCGCCAGGTAGAGCGCCCGCCACCACTCGATGTGGCCGAAGAAGTGCACCACCGCCGTACCGATCGCGATCAGCAGGGCCATCAGCGCCGCGATCTTGCGGACCCGGCTGTCCAGGATGTCGCGGACCGCCATCACCCAGCCGGCCGGACGGACGCCGCGACTCCGCCAGATGGGCCGGATACCGGACCCGAGCACGATGTCGCCCTCCGGGTCGACGCTCGAGTGCGGCAGCAGCTGCGGCGTCGCCGACGACGTCGTGTCCGCGAGCACGGTCAGGTGCGGCTCCCGGATCAGGTCGGCCTGCCCCACGACGACCATCCGGCCGCCGAGCTCCGCCCAGGTCAGTTCGTCGTCGTCGAGGGCGTCGGACACGAACGCCGGCGCCGCCAGCGACGGACCGTTGATGACCACACAGTCGCCGAGCAGACTGTTCAGCTGCCGGCCCAGCCGCGGGTTCACCATCTGCAGGATGATTCGCAGGTCGCGATCCATGTCGCGCGCGGTCAGCGCCGTGTGCACGTTGTGGACGTCGTCGGTGTCGAGCAGGACCAGGGCGCGCGCGGTCGACGGCGTACCGTCGTCCTCGGCGTCGATGCCGGCCTCGCGCAGCAGCGACTCGCTGATCACCGGGGCGTCGATCACCTTCGCGCCCAGTTCGCCGATCCGGCCGCGGTGCCGCGACCCAGGGTTGACGATCGCGATCACCCGCTCGCCCGAACTCACCAACTCGGTGACGACCCGCAGCATCGTACGGTCCGAGCCACAGACCACGACCGGACGCTCGTCGGCCGTACCGGTCGCAGCGCTGCGACCGGACGCCGGCGGTTCCTCAGAATCGGGCGGGCTCTCGGTACTCGCCCCACTGTTCCCGAAGAACGTGACAGATTTCCCCCATCGTGGCCTCCGCACGCACTGCCTCCAGCATGGGCTCGATCAGGTTGCCAGTGCCGCTGGCCGCCTCCACCAGAGCCGACAGCGTACGACGTACCCGGTCCTCGTCGCGGTGCGCCTTGCGTTCGGCGAGCGCCCGGCACTGCTCGACCTCGACCTCGTGCGACACCCGGAGGATCTCCAGCTCGCCGGAGACGGTGTCGGTGAGCGTGTTGACGCCGACGATCTTCTTCTCGCCCTTCTCGAGCTTCTGCTGGTACTCGAACGCGGCGTC
>DASSDE010000680.1:0-9465 GCA_035697365.1 Kribbella sp.
CTTGGAACGGCGGGTACCGAGCTTGATCACGACCGACCTCCGCTCCGCCGGACGGCGTCGGCCGGCGTCTTGCTCGTCTGGTCCGGTTCCTTCGCGGCGGTGACCGCGTCGACAGCCGCCTGGTCGAGCGCGAACAGTTGCCGGAGCGCGTCGGCGTACGTCGGGCCGCCCGGATCGCCACCGAGCTCCTTCACCCGGACCGTCGGGTTGTGCAGCACCTTGTCGACGACGCGGTGGATGGTGCGCTCGACCTCGTGCCGCTCGTGCTCGCCGAGGTCGGGCAGCCGGCGCTCGAGGCGGGCCAGCTCGGCGTCGACCAGTGAGTTCGCCCTGGCGCGCAGTGCGACCACGGTCGGCGCTACCGACGCGGCCCGACGGGTCGCCTCGAACGCGCCCGTCTCCTCGCCGACGATCCGGCGGACCTCGTCGATGTCGGCCTCGGTGCCACCCGCCGTACCGGCGAGGTCGGCGAGGGTGATCAGCGTGACGCCCGGGACCCGGGCCGCCTCCGCGGCGACGTCCCGCGGCAGCGCGACGTCGAGAACGCCGAGCGGCCGGCCGTCGGCCGCATCGCGGATCATCTGTTCGGTGATGACGACGCCGCGGGCGCCGGTGCAGGACACGAGCAGGTCCGCGGACTTCAGCGCCTCCGGCACCTCCGCGAGCGGGATCGCCGTACCGCCGATCCGGTCGGTGAGCGCGACCGCGCGCTCGTAGTTGCGGTTGGCAACGGTCACGCTCTGGGCGCCGCCGTTCAGCAGCGTCTGCGCGGCCAGGGATGCCATCGAACCGGCGCCGACGATCAACGCCCGGCGACCGGCGAAGCCGCCGACCGCGTCCAGCCCGGCGGAGACCACCGAGCGGCCGGCCGAGTCGATGCCGGTCTCGGTCCGGGCGCGTTTACCGACCCGCAACGCGTGCTGGAGCAGGGCGTTCAGGTCCGTACCGACCGTCTCGTTGTCCTGGCCGGCGCGCAGCGTCTCCTTGAGCTGACCGAGGATCTGGCTCTCGCCGACGATCATCGAGTCCAGCCCGACGGCGACCTGGAACAGGTGCGCGACCGCGCCCTCCTCGAAGTGCACGTAGAGGTGCTCGGCGAGGTCGAGCAGCGGTACGCCGGTGACGTCGGAGAGGATCGCGGTGACCTCGTCCATCCCGGCGTGGAACCGGTCGACGGTCACGTAGACCTCGGTACGGTTGCAGGTGGCAACGACCGCGGACTCCGCGACGGCCGGCGAGTTCTGGACCGCGAGGGCGAGCTTGGTCGCCGCGTCCGCGTCCAGCGCGACCCGTTCGAGAACATCAATCGCAGCGGAACGATGACTGATGCCGACGACCAAATAGCTCATGCGCCGACACCTCCCCCGACACTGGGAAGATCCGTCAGGCCGTTCATCGCTGGTAGCTCGGGCACCTGGGGGAGCGCCGCCTCTCCGGACTTTCGTTGTTCGTGGTACGCCAGGATCTGCAACTCGATCGAGAGGTCCACCTTGCGGATGTCGACGCCGTCGGGCACGGACAGCACCACGGGCGCGAAGTTCAGGATGCTGGTGACGCCGGCGGCGACCAGCCGGTCGCAGACCTCCTGGGCCGGCCCGGCCGGGGTGGTGATGACACCGATCGAGACCCGGTCGGCCTCGACGATCTCCTCGAGCTGGGCGAAGTCGCGGACCTCCATGTCGCCGATCCGCTCGCCGACCAGGTCCGGGTCGGCGTCCAGCAGGGCGACGATCCGGAAGCCACGGGTGCCGAAGCCGGAGTAGTTCGCCAGCGCGTGGCCGAGGTTTCCGATCCCGACGATGACCACGGCCCAGTCCTGGGTGACGCCGATCTCGCGGGCGATCTGGTAGCGCAGGTACTCCACGTCGTAACCGACGCCGCGGGTGCCGTACGAGCCCAGGTAGGACAGGTCCTTGCGGAGCTTGGCCGAGTTCACGCCCGCGGCGGTCGCCAGGTCCTCGCTCGAGGCGGTGGCGATCCCGCCGTCGGAGAGCGCGGTCAGGGCCCGCAGGTACACCGGCAAGCGCGCGACAGTCGCCTCGGGGATGCCGCGTTCGGTTCTCGTCGGCGGGCCGGGGCGACGGCTGCTGGCACGCGTCACAATTCTCCTGGGAGCGGTTGGTTCACCGCGGTCTGACGGCCGGCGGCTCTCTTACTCTAGGAGCTTGTGAACGTGAGAACAAAATCGGCGAAAGTGACCCCTACCTCATCAGGGCCTTTCGCAGTCGGGCGGGGTCGACCCGCCAGAAGTCGTGCTGCTTGCCGTCCACGAAGGTGACCGGGATCTGTTCGCCGTACTGCGTGAACAACCGGTCGTCCTGCGTGATGTCCACCTCGGTCCACTCCACGCCCGCCTCGGCGCAGACCGCCTGGATGACCTCGCGGGCGTCGTCACACAGATGACAGCCCGGCTTTCCGTACATGACGACCCTGCTCACCGGTCTCCCTCCCGCAGCCGGCCCTTGGCCACCTTGCCGGTCACCGAGTGCGGCAACTGGTCCACGACCTCGATCTCGACCGGGCACTTGAACCGCGCCAGCCGGCTCTCGGCGTACTCCCGAACCGTTGCGACGTCGACCGATGCGTCCGGCAACGGCACCACGAACGCCTTTACCGCCTCGCCGGTCTCCTCGGACGGCACGCCGATCACCGCCGCCTCGCGGACCCCTGGCGCCCCGACCAGCACGTCCTCCACCTCGCTCGGGAACACGTTGAACCCGGACACGATGACCAGTTCCCGCAGCCGGTCGACCAGGAACAGGTCGCCGTCGGAATCCAGGAACCCGACGTCACCGGTCCGGTACCAACCGTCCTCGCCCGGTCCGTCCACGCCGTCCGGCCAGTAGCCGGAGAACAGGTTGCCGCCGCGGATCAGGATCTCGCCCGGGTCGTCGCCCTCGACGTCCTCGCCCTGCTCGTCGGCGATCCGGAGCTCGACGTTCGGCAGCGGGCGGCCGACCGATCCGGGCTTCGGCTCGGTCTCGCCGAGAGTCGTGGTGACACCCGGGGACGCCTCGGTGAGGCCGTACCCCTGGTGGACGTGCAGCCCGCTGGCCTGCTCGAAGCGGTCCGCGAGCGCACGGTCGAGCGTGGAGGCTCCGGTCAGGACCACCTTCACCCGCTGCAGCGCGGTCCGCAGATCGGTCCGGCTCAGCAGCGCGTTCAGCGCGGGTGGGGCGAGCGGGAGTCGCGTCACGCCGTGCCGCTCCACGAGCTCCAGGGTCTGTCCGGGGTCGAACCGCTGCTCCACGACCAGCGCGGCGCCGGTCGCGACCGCCCAGCCGAGCACCGCGTTCAGGCCGAAGGCGTGGAACATCGGGAGCACCCCGAGCACCACGTCCTCGGGGCCCATCCGGTCCTCGCCGAGCTGTGAGAGGTTCTGCACATTGGCGATCAGGGCCCGATGAGTGAGCATCGCGGCGCGCGGATCGCCGCTGGTTCCGGACGTGTACAGGAGTACCGCAAGGGTCTCGGGATCGATCGGCGGAACTAACGGAGCGTCACCTTCGAGCTCGCCGGGAGCCACCGTGCGGACACCGTCGAACTGTGCCGCGAGGCCCGCGCCGACAATCGCCAGCCGAGCGCCGGAGTGTGCCGCGACGGTCGCCAACTCGGGCTTGGTGAGCCCGGTATTGAGCGGTACGGCAACTAGTCCGGCCCGAAGAATGCCCAGGTAGGACGTGACGAAGTCGGTGCTGTTGGCAATCAGCAGCAGCACCCGGTAGCCCGGCACCAGACCGGCCGCGGCGAGCCCCTGCGCGGTCCGGTCGACGGCCTGGTCGAGCTCAGTCCAGGTCAGCCGCCGATCCCCGTCGACCAGCGCGGGACGCCCGCCATGACGTTGCGCTGTGTCACGAAGGATGTCCGCGAAATTCACGTTCACCAGGGGAGTCTTTCACGGCCGGGATTCGCCCCGGGACGAAACGGCTTGCCCAGAACGGTTGCAGCGGAGCGTAACCACCGATATACAGGTGACTTCGCGGTCGAGCCTCTGCTGAACCTCACACTGCAGAAACCCGTCCGCGCGGGGAACCTCATGCGCGATGTACCAATCCCCGGACAGCAGGCTGCTCCGTAGCACCGGACGCAGTCCGCTGGCGCATTCGTGACCATCGGACCGGACGGAAGGCGGCACGCCCCAGCCTGTTGACAGTACGTACTCATGCGGTAACACTGCGTGCTGATCCAGTTACTGAGGCCATTCGCGGATGTGTCGAACGACGTGTCAGTCGAACGGGGAGACAACTTGACCACGCCGGAGCCAAGCCCGGACGGGATGCGACGAGCAGAGCTCGTCGATCGCGCCCAGGCAGGGGACGTCGGTGCCTTCGGTGAGCTGTACGACGAGTACTCGCTCACCGTCTATCGCTACATCTACGCCCGGGTGTCGTCGTCGGCACTCGCCGAGGACCTGACCAGCGAGACGTTCGTCCGGGCGCTACGCGCGCTGGACTCGTTCCGCTGGCAGGGCCGGGACTTCGGAGCCTGGCTGGTGACGATCGCCCGGAACCTGATTACCGACCACTACAAGTCCGGCCGGGTCCGGCTCGAGGTCGTCACCGACGAGATCGAGACCCACGACCGGCAGACCGAAGGCCCGGAGATCGACGTGCTGGCCAGGGCCACCGCCGAGGTCCTCCGGGACGCGGTCGCCGGCCTGCCCGACGAGCAGCGCGACTGCCTGACGATGCGGTTCTTCGCCGGTCTGTCGATCGCCGAGACGGCCAAGGCGCTGGAGAAGTCCGAAGGCGCCGTCAAGCAACTCCAACTGAGGGCCGTCCGGCACTTGGCGAAGGTTATCCCCAAGGACTTGAGATGAGGCGGATGACAACGAACGTCTTTCGTAACCCGTCAGGGAGTTACCTCGTTTGCCTGATGAGGACCTGTCGGTGACCCCGACTGGCCATTGAGGAGAACGAGAACTCATGAGTGACCTACACAGGGCTCGAGCGCGCGCGGAGGCATTCGCGCACGCCGTCGATCACGGGCCCCGTCACTCCACGCGACTGGGCGACGATCACGAGTTACTGGAAGCTGTGGAGCTGGCCGGACGGCTGAGGACCGCCGGCGCAGTTGCACCGCGACCGGAGTTCAGTGCCGAACTGCGGCACCGCTTGCTCGAGCAGGCGGCGGCGCGGTCGGCGACCACTGCGACTTCACTGACGGTGCACAGCGCACCGGATGACTCGGACGACCCGCCGGGTAGCGAGGACGTTGGCGCGTCCGTGACAGATATCCGCCGCCGCCAGGGCCGGAGGATCCGGCTGGTGGCCTCGACAGCCGCGCTGGTGCTGCTGGGAGGTGGCATCGGTTCTGCCGCTGCCGCCCAGCAGGCGATGCCCGGCGACACGTTGTACGGGATGAAGCGCAGCATCGAGAACGTGGCGACCAATGTGGGTGTCGGCGACGACTCCCGCGGCCGGCGCGACCTCGAGCACGCGCAGACCCGGCTGGCCGAAGTGCAGGAGCTGGCCGCCAACGGCGGCTCGGTGAGCACGATCAACGCAACGCTGGACGACTTCTCGGTGCAGGCCCGCAAGGGCGTGTCCCGGTTGCTGGCGTCGTACCAGCAGAACGGCGACCAGAGCTCGATCACGGCAATCTCGGCCTTCGTCACCAGCGCCCGCCAGGCTCTCGGTGACCTTGCGCCGAAACTGCCGCCCGAGTCGCTGAAGTCCGGCGTCGAGGCGCTGGTCACGATCGAGCAGCTGGCCGGCAACACCGCGGCCGTCTGCCCGAAGTGCGACGGCCCGAAGCCGGCCGCCGGCACGACGACCACCAACCCGAACAACAACCATCCGAACCGCACCACCCCCGGCGTCACCGAGCCGAGCGACCCGGTCAAGGCGTCGTCGACCAGCCCGAAGGCCTCGACGACGGTCCCCACCCCGGCGGACTCGACCACGCTCGACCCGAGCACGCCGCCGACCAAGCTGCCGAACACGACGATCGTGGAGGAGTCCACCGCTCCGCCCCCGACCGCCCTGAAGACACCACCCCGGACTTCGTCGTCGAACTCGCCGATTGCGACGCCCACCGTGCTGCCTTCCGTGCCCTCAGCCACACCGTCGTGGCCGTGGCCGTTCCCGACCACTCCGCTGATCAACCTGCCGGGTCTGGTCCAGACCCTCCTTCCACCCTGGAAGTAGCAGGCACCACGCAACCCACCCAGCCCCCGGCCCGAACCCTCGAGCCGGGGGCTGGTCCATCCCCGCCCCACCCCGCACGTGCTGGCGCCCGCCGAAGCCGGACTTGGGGAGGAAGACTTCCCAGATCGGGCAGAAAATCCTCCCCAACACCTCCTGCTTGCCTGCGGCGTGAGGGGCGCAGGGCTCGCGCCGAGCCGTGGCGTTTGGCTGCACCCCGGAACGGCGAGTCGTGGATCGCGGCGCGGTGCGGGCGCGGTGCGGGCGCGGTGCGGGTGCGGGTGCGGGCGTGCGCGTGGGGTGGGGCGGGGGGTTAGAAGAAGACGCTGCGGCGTTGCATTAGGAGGGTGTAGAGGGTCTGCTGGATGGTTTCGCGGACCTGGTCGGTGACGTTGAAGACGAGCATTGGGTCGTCCGCGGCGCCGTCGGCGAAGTCGTCGGTGCGGATCGGTTCGCCGAACTCGATCAGCCACTTGGACGGCAGCGGGACCAGGCCGAGCGGACCGAGCAGCGGGAAGAACGGCGTGATCGGGATGTACGGAACGCCGAGCAGCCTGGCCAGCGAGGCGATGTTGCCGACCAGCGGATAGATCTCCTCGGCGCCGACGATCGAGCACGGCACGATCGGTACGCCGGTCCGCATCGCGGCGCTGACGAACCCGCCGCGGCCGAAACGCTGCAGCTTGTACCGCTCGGCGAACGGCTTGCCGAGGCCCTTGAACCCCTCCGGCCAGACGCCGACCAGGTTGCCCTGCCGGAGCAACCGCTCGGCGTCGTCGTTGTTCGCCAGGGTCGCGCCGCCCTTGCGGGACAGCTCGCCGACGAACGGCGTCTGGAACACCAGGTCCGCCGCGAGCGTACGCAGCGGCCGGCCGGTGTGGTCAGCGACGACGACCTGGGTGACGAGTCCGTCGAGCGGCATCGTGCCGGAGTGGTTCGCGACGATCAGCGCGCTGCCGTCGGAGGGGATGTTCTCGATCCCCCGGACCTCGACGCGGAACCACTTCTCCACCATCGGGCGCAGCATCGGCAGCAGCACCTGGTCGGTGAGATCGGAGTCGTACCCGAACTCGTCGAGCTCGTACTCGCCGGTCAGCCGGCGGCGCAGGAACGCCAGCCACTGGGCGACCCGCTGCTCCCCATCGTCCCCGAACAGGTCCCGCACGGCGCGCTCGAGCCGCCCGAAGTCGAGCCCACCCAGACCACCCAAACCCGGCCCTCCCAGACCCTGCCCGCCCAGACCCTGCCCGCCCAGCCCGCCGAGATGCAGTCCGCCCAGGTTCAGCCCGCCGACGTTGGGCCTGCCGACGTCCGCTCCGGACGCGTCGGGCCCGTCGACGTCAGGAACGCCGTCCGCGACCGCATCCCAGCCGACGTCGTCACCCCGTGCTGCCCGTCCTCCCCCGGCTGCCCTCGCTGCCCGTGCTCCCCCGGCTGCCCGTGCTCCCCCGGCTGCCCTGGCTGTCCGTGCTCCCCCGGCTGTCTCTGCTCCCCCGGCTGCCTGCGTTCCCCCGGTTGCCTCTGCTCCCCCGGCTGCTTTTGATCCCCCGTCCGCGCCTGTCGTCGCCCGTACTCCTCCGGGGGCCGCGGCGCGGTTGGTTGCCGCTGCGCGGGCGGTGGTGGGGCGGGGGTCGTCTGGGGTCTCGGTGTCGGCCGGGCGGCGGCGCTTCTGCTTGCGGGCGTCCGGTCCTGCGAGGGCGCGGGCGGCGGCGGAGGGTGTCGTCCGGTGTCCGCTCCCCCGGCCCGGGCGGCCGCCGGAGCCGATCGGGATGACCTCGGCGTCAGCCACGCAACGCTCCCAGCCCGGCGGCAAGCAGGCCGGAGGCCCGCGACATCGCACCGGTGCCGAGCGACTGCCGGAAGTCGTCGAACGCCTCGGCGGTCGTGTACGTCGGCTCGAACCCGAACTCGGTACGCATCCGCGTGGTGTCCACGCCGCGCCCGTACGTCAGGAAGGTGATCTGGTCCGGCGAGAAGTCCGCGAGCCGGGCCCGCCGGACGGCCGCGGCCGTGCTCGAGGCGGTGAACGACGGCAGCCGCAGCGTCGGACGGCCGAGCCGGCGGATCGCCTGCGACAGCGAGAGCACGCCGTCACCGGCGAGATTGAACGTCCCGGGAAGGTCGTCGACGGTGGCCCGCCGGATCGCCTCGACGCCGTCGTCCTCGTGCAGGAACTGCAGGCGGGCGTCGTACCCGAAGACGGTCGGTACGACGGGGAGACCGAAGTACCGCGTGATCGGGGAGTCGGTCTTGGGGCCGATCCAGTTCGCCATCCGGAGCGTACTGACGCAGACATCCGCGCGGCGCCGGGCGAAACCCCGCACGTACCCCTCGACCTCGACCGCGTCCTTGCTCAGCCCGTGGTGATGGATCGCCCGCGGGGCCATCTCCTCGGAGAACATCGCCGGGTCCCGCGGACCCGCGCCGTACACCGTGGTCGAGGACTTCACCACGAGTTTGGCCACACCGGGCGCCTTCTGGCACGCGGCGAGCAGCTGCATGGTGCCGATGACGTTGATCTCCTTCATCGACGATCGGCCACCGGCGCTGCCAGGGGTGGCCACGACGCCGGTGTGGACGACCGTGTCCACGCCCTCGGCGGCGATCACCTTGGCGATCACCGGGTTCCGAATGTCGGCCCGGACGAACCGGACCTTGCCGAGCTCCGCCCGCGGCGGCACCACATCGACACCGATCACGGTGCCGATCGCCGGGTCCTCGGCCAGTCTCCGGGCACAGCGAGCACCGGCGTCTCGCGAGACGCCGGTCACCATCACCACCTGTGCCACGAGCTACCCCCAGCCGGACCGGGCGCGGCAGAAACTGCTACTTGCCGAGCTTGCGGCGCTGGACCCGCGTCTTCTTCAGCAGCTTGCGGTGCTTCTTCTTCGCCATCCGCTTACGGCGCTTCTTGATTACAGAACCCACGTCGGACCATCCAAACTCAAAGAGAACGTCGGCAAAGCTTACCCGCAGGTTGATGCCCCGACCTAAAGCAGGCTCCAGAAGTAGACTGGGGGCCTACCTGGGGAGGCTGTGTGCGGGCTCGGTACGACGGTCTGGCGGAGTGGTGCGACGAGCGGTTCGTGGTGGGTGCGCCGGAGCATCAGCCGGGGATGCTGGAGCTGCTCGGGGACGGTTCGGGTCCCTGCCTCGACATCGGCTGCGGCACCGGGCGGAACTTCGACACCATCCGCGCGAGCGGACGTACGCCGGTCGGGATCGACTTCTCCATCGACCAGCTCGGCCGCGCGCGACTGCGTACCGACGGCCCGCTCCTGCACGGCGACGCGACCGCCCTGCCGTTCGCCGACGAGTC
>DASSDE010000681.1:0-10142 GCA_035697365.1 Kribbella sp.
TGTGGCCGATGCGCGAGACCGTACGCAAGTGCACGCGGACGTTCGCGAACGTGCTCGCGCTGATGGACGAGTACCCGGAGCTGCGGTTCGCCTGTTCGCAGGCGCAGCAGTACGCATGGATCGAGGAGCACCAGCCGAAGCTGTTCGCGCGGATCACCGACGCGGTCGCGACCGGCCGGTTCGTGCCGGCCGGTGGGATGTGGGTCGAGTCGGACACGAACATGCCGGGTGGCGAGGCGCTCGTCCGGCAGTTCGTGCACGGCAAGCGGTACTTCGCGGAACGGTTCGGTGTCGAGCCGCGCGAGGTCTGGCTGCCGGACTCGTTCGGGTACTCGGCCGCACTGCCGCAGATCGCCGCGCTGGCCGGGTTCCGCTGGTTCCTGACCCAGAAGCTCGCCTGGCATCCGACGAACCCGTTCCCGCACCACACGTTCTGGTGGGAGGGGATCGACGGCACCCGGCTCTTCGCGCACCTGCCGCCGGTCGACACGTACCTCGCCGAGCTGACCCCGGCCGAGCTCAACCACGCCGCGAAGAACTTCCGCGACCACGCCGGAGCGACGACCTCGCTGGTCCCGTTCGGGCACGGCGACGGCGGTGGCGGACCGACCGCGGTGATGATGGAACGCGCCCGGCGGCAGGCCGATCTCGAAGGCGCACCGCCGATCGAGCACCTGACGCCGACGGCGTTCTTCGAGCGCGCCGAGGCCGAGTACCCGGACGCCCCGGTGTGGGTCGGCGAGCTCTACATGGAGGCCCACCGCGGTACGTACACGTCGCAGGCGGCGATGAAGCGCGGCAACCGCCGTACCGAACACCTGCTGCGCGAGGCCGAGCTGTGGTGCGCGTCCGCGACGATCCGGACCGGCGCACCGTACCCGTACGACGCCCTCGACCGGATCTGGAAGACGGTGCTCCTGCACCAGTTCCACGATGTACTGCCCGGCTCGTCGATCGCCTGGGTCCACCGGGAGGCGCGAGCGGCGTACGAACAGGCCGTTACGGAACTCGAGGAGCTGATCGCGGCAGCGCTGACCCACCTGACCGGCGCCGGTGATGCTTCGATCCGATTCAACGCCGTACCGATGTCCGTGGACGGTGTCCCCGCGCTTGGCGCGTCGGCTGCACCTGCGCCGACCGGGCCGAGCGTGACGGCGCAGTTCGACGGGGAGCAGTGGCTTGTCGACAACGGCGTCCTGCGGATCACGATCGGCGCGGACGGGACGATCACGTCGCTCGTCGACACCCGGTACGATCGCGAACTGGTTGCCGAGGGCTCCCGCCTCAACGACCTGGTCCTGCACCACGACCTCCCGAATGCCTTCGATGCTTGGGATCTCGATGCGTCGTACCGGGCGACTGCCGAACCGCTGCGCGCCATCGACTCGCTGCGCGTCACGGAAGGCCCTGATGCGGTCGTCGTCGAGGTGCGCCGGTCGCAGGGCGCGTCGACGTACACGCAAACGATCACGGTGCCGGCCGGCGCCGATCGGGTGGACTTCACGATCGACGTCGACTGGCACGAGCGCGAGAAGTTGCTCAAAGCAATGTTCGGCGTGGATGTCCGCGCCGACCAGGCGACCGCCGAGATCCAGTTCGGGCACCTGCGCAGGCCGACGCACGACAACACCACGTGGGACGAGGCGAAGTTCGAGGTGTGCGCGCATCGGTGGGTGCACGTCGGCGAGCCCGGGTTCGGCGTCGCGATCGCCAACGACTCGACGTACGGCCACGACGTGCGCCGGCTCGCCGGGCAGACGGGCGATCCGCTGGCGGGCCGGATTGGTACCGGGATCGGCCTGTCGTTGCTCCGGGCACCGAGATACCCGGATCCGGAGACCGATCAGGGCCGGCATCAGGCCCGGTACACGCTGGTGTCCGGCGCCGAGATCGCGACCGCGGTCGAGGCCGGGCTCCGGCTCAACCTTCCGGTCCGTGCGGTCCGCGGTACGTCGGCGCCCGCGCCGATCGTCGCGGTCGAGGGCGCCGGCGTGGTGGTCGAGTCGGTGAAACTGGCCGAGGACCGCTCCGGCGACCTGATCGTCCGGCTGTACGAGTCCCTCGGCGCCCGCACCACGGCCCGGCTGAGCTGGGATTTCGTTGCTTTCGGCACTGAGATCGTGGATCTGCTGGAGCGTCCGCTCGAGACCGTCGACGAGCCACTGTTCGCGCTCCGGCCGTTCCAGATCCTGACGGTTCGGATCCGGCGTGCGGAGGCGAGTGCCGATGACTAAACGCCGCCGGGACACGATCCTGGGCTACTTGTTCATCTCGCCCGCGATCATCGGCCTGCTGCTGTTCGTGGTCTATCCGATGGTGACGTCGCTCTACCACTCCTTCACCGAGTGGAACGGGCTGACCCCGGCCAAGTGGGTCGGCCTGGAGAACTACAAGTTCCTGTTCACCGACGACCCCACGTTCTGGCCGTCGTTGAAGGTGACCGTGCTCTGGGTGCTGATCTCGGTCCCGGCCACGCTGGTCGCGGGCCTGGCGCTCGCCGTCGTCGTGAACCGCACGATCAAGGGCGTCAAGATCTTCCGGACGATCTTCTACCTGCCGGTCGTCCTGCCCGCGGTCGCCGTGCTGACGTTGTGGAAGTACATCTACGACCCGACGTACGGGCTGGCCAACCAGCTCCTCAAGTTCCTGCACCTGCCGACCAGTCTGTGGCTCGGGGACGCGCACGTGGCGCTGCCGGCGATCCTGATCGTCGGGATCTGGAGCGTCGGCGGCACGATGATGATCTTCCTGGCCGGCCTGCAGGCGGTGCCGGAGGAGATCCAGGAGGCGGCAAAGGTCGACGGCGCGAACGCGTTCCGGCGCTTCACCCGGATCACGCTGCCGATGATCGGGCCGATCATGATGCTCCAGCTGATGCTGGCGCTGAACGGTGCGTTCCAGACCTTCAACCAGGTTGCGATCCTGACCAAGGGCGGACCGGGACACTCCACCAACCTGCTGATGTACAAGATCTACAACGACGGGTTCGCCGACTTCATCACCTCGCCGCAACTCGGGTACGCAACCGCCGAGGTGTGGGTGCTGTTCGTGATCGTGATGCTCGTGACGGTCGTGATGCTCCGACTCACGCGCAGCCGCGTCTATCAGGGAGAAGGCTGATGACGGCCGAAGCCATTGCCGTGGTACGCCCGGCTGCGTTGACGCAGCGGGTGCCGTTCATGTTGTCGCGGGTTGCCTGGTACGCGCTGTGCGGGCTGCTCGCGGTGTCGATGCTGCTGCCGCTGGTGTGGATGATCAGCATCGCGCTGAAGGGCAACGGCGATATCAATCAGCTGCCGCCGGCGTTCCTGCCCCGCGAGTTCCGGGCGGCGAACTTCGTCGACGGCCCGGCGCAGATCGGCTTCTACCGGTTGCTGCTCAACACCGTGATCGTCACCGTGCTCTCGACGGTCGGCGCCGTGGTCAGCTCGATGATCGTCGGCTACGGCATCTCCCGGATCGAGTTCCCGGGCCGCCGGCTCTGGTTCGCACTGATCTCCGGCAGCATCTTCGTACCGGGCATCGTCGGGCTGATCCCGCTGCAGCACCTCTACATCAACCTCGGGCTGATCGACACCTGGGTGCCGCTGATCCTGCCGGCTTTCTTCGGCAGCCCGATCTTCGTGTTCCTGGCGCGGCAGTACTACCAGTCGATCCCGAAATACCTCGACGAGTCGGCCACCATCGACGGCGCCGGGCACTGGATGATCTTCACCCGGATCATGGTGCCGCTGACCAAGCCGGTCTGGATCACGATCGCGATCATGTCCTTCCAGTTCGCCTGGAACGACTACCTGAGCCCGCTGGTCTACCTGCAGGACTCGAAGAAGTTCACGCTCCCGCTCGGGATGGCGGCGTTCCTGTCGGACCAGGCGGGCTCTCAGTACAACTACTACATGGCGACGAACCTGCTGTTCGTCGTACCGCCGCTGGTGCTGTTCTTCCTCGCCCAGCGCTACTTCATGGAGGGCCTCGGCGCCCTCGGAACCATCGCGAAATGAGGAGTACGACTATGCCCAAACTGAGGGCGACAGCAGTACTGGTGGTCGCCGGTCTGGCTCTGGCCGGGTGCGGCGGTGGCTCCGACGCCGGCGGCAAGAGTGGCGGGACCATCAGCTACATGACGTGGGAGTCCGTGGCGACCAACGCGGCGCTGGACAAGAGCATGGCGAAGCTGCAGGGTGTCGGCGTCAAGCGTGAGGAGTCGCCGAACGCCGACTACGCGCAGAAGCTCGCCTCGCTGATCATGTCCAAGAAGGCACCGGACTTCTTCTGGTGCTCGAACTCGCAGGAGCAGAACCTCGCCGCGGAGGGCCTGCTCTACGACTGGTCCTCGTACCTGAAGAAGGGCGACGGCCTGCAGGAGGACAAGTTCTCGCCCGGTTCGCTCGACCTGTGGCGCAACCCCGAGGGCAAGCTGTACGGCATCCCGACGCTGGCGAACACGTACGGGTTCTTCTACAACAAGGCCGACTTCGACAAGGCCAAGCTGAAGACCCCGGCGATCGGCTGGACCTGGGACGAACTGTACGCCGACATCGCCGCACTGAAGCACGCCAACCCGAAGGCCACGCCGCTGGTGAACGCGTGGGCACTGCTGGAGAGCCCACAGGGCATCTCGGCGTACTCGGTCGCGAACGGGGGCGCACCGATCGTCGAAAAGCCGATCGGGTCCAAGGAGGTGAAGGCGGACGCGACCTTCCGGGCCGGCGCCGAGAAGATGGCCAAGGCGATCAAGGCCGGCGAGATGACCAACCCGGACTACGACGGCACGAACGCCGTCGCCCAGTTCGCGAACGGCGGCATGCCGCTGATGTTCGGCGGTCAGTGGCTGCACCAGTCGATCACCCAGAACAAGCCCAAGTTCGAGTGGGGTTACGCGCCGTGGCCGGCCGGTACGGCAAAGTCCGTGCAGCCGATCGAGACCAACGGCGTCTGCTCCCCGGCCACGTTGAACGACCCGGACAACACCTGGAAGGTGATCAGCTACATGGAGGTCACCGGCTTCAACGAGACCATGAAGGAGCAGCCGATCGCCCCGATCGCGTACGAGCCCGGATCGAAGGGGTACTACGAGGCGCTGCAGGCGGGCGATGCCGCGGCGAAGAGCATTGCCGCAACCGCGACGTACGAGCTCGGGGTCAAGGACAAGTTCGTCACGCAGTTCCTGGACCCGTGGTCGACACCGGCCGGTGACGTCGTCGGGACCACCTTCAACCCGGCGCTGTCGGGGAAGAAGGAGCTGAACGCGGGCATTGACGCAATGGTTGCCGGGATCAACAAGCTGGCGGCCAAGTGAGTGCGCCCGCGGTCGACTACCCGTTCGGCCCGTTCGTGCCGCGACCGGAGAACCCTGTTCTCCGGCCCGGCCGGCACGACTGGGAGTCCACGAACGTCTACAACCCGGCGGCCCTCTCGGTGGACGGGCGGATCGCGCTCGTCTACCGGGCACATGCCGACGACATCGTGTCGCACCTCGGGCTGGCCTGGTCCGACGACGGCATCACGTTCGAGACCGAGCCGGATCCGGTGATGGTGCCGACCGAGGACTACGAGCGGTACGGGTGTGAAGATCCACGCGTGGTGTTCGTGGACCGCACCTACTACCTGACCTACACCGGCTGGGACCGGCACACCGCACGGCTGTGCCTCGCGACGTCGACGGATCTGCGCAACTGGGACAAGCACGGGCCGATGTTCCCGGGCATCAACACCTTCGCCGGGGTCCGCGAGACGCCCGGACCGGAATGGAGCAAGGGCGGCGTGATCCTGCCCGAGCAGATCGACGGGCAGTACCTGATGTGGTTCGGCGAGGGCAACATCCACCTCGCCACATCCTCCGATCTGCTGCACTGGAAGGCCGATCCCACTCCCGTACTGCGACCGGAGCCCGGCACGTTCATGGGCGACCTGGTCGAGACCGGTCCGCAGCCGATCCGGACCCGTACAGGTCATGTACTGCTGATGCACAACAGCGCCGTGGTACGGCCCGGCGGCGGCGTGTACTACGCCTGCGGCCAGGTGCTGATCGATCCGCGGCGGCCGGACACGGTCGTCGCCAAGCTGACCGAACCGTGGCTGGAGCCGAGCACTTTCGAGGACCAGCACGGGCTCGTCGACAACGTCACGTTCGTCGAAGGACTGGTGTTCCACCGCGGGACCTGGTTCGCGTACTACGGCCAGAGCGACACCACGATCGGTGTCGCCACGTTCACGCCGGAGGAATCGTGATGATGCTCGCGGACGGCGCGCGGGTGATGTTCACCGGTGATTCGATCACCGACTGCCATCGGCGCGACACCGACAACCCGCTCGGGTACGGATACCCGCTGCTGGTGGCGGGACAATGGGGCCTTCGGCAACCGGATCGCGTACCCGTCTGGATGAACACGGGCATCTCGGGGGACACCCTCGCCGGGTTGGGCAGTCGGTGGCAGACCGACGTACTCGACGAACGGCCGGACGTGGTGTCGATCCTGATCGGGATCAACGACTGCGGGTACCGGTTCTCGTTCGGGCACGACGAGGTGACCGCGGAGGAGTACCGCGCCGGCTACCGCAAACTGCTGGAGCCGCTCACCGGCGTGCAACTGGTCCTGATCGAGCCGTTCCTGCTGCCGGTGAAGGAAGAGCAGTGGGCCTGGCGCCCGGACCTGGACGCCAAGATCCAGGTCGTCCGGGAGCTCGCTCGCGAGTTCAACGCCCGCTTGGTCGCCGCCGACGGCATGTTCGCCGAGCTTGCCGCCGGCAACAACCCGGAACACTGGCTCTCCGACGGCGTGCACCCGACCGCAGCCGGCCACCAAGCCCTGTCCGAAGCCTGGCTCCGACAGGTCAGCTGACCCTCTGGAATCACCAGATCGGGACTGGCGATAGGCAATTGCTTATCGCCAGTCCCGATCTGGCGTTCCCGGTCCTAGTACGTCGGGGTGTTGTTGACGACGAGGCGGGCCGGGACCTCCAGGCGTTGGGGGGCGCGGGAGGGGTCGGTTAGGCGGTCGAAGAGGAGTTGGGCGCCGGCGCGGCCGACGTCGTACGGGTCGCTGTCGATCACGGAGACGCCGAACGCGGCCGCCAGCTCGAAGCGGTCGAAGCAGACCGTGTCGATCCGGCGCTGTGCGAACGCCTGCGACTGCAGGAGCCCCGTACACAGGCGGTTGTTGTCGACGAAGACGGCGTCCGGCGCAGCGCTCGGGAGCAAGTCCTCGGCTGCGCGGCGGGCGTCCTCCTCGCTGACCAGGTTGTCCCGTACGAGTGTGGGGTCGACGGCGATGCCCGCGGCCTCGAGCGCCGCGACGTACCCGGCCCAGCGCTCCTCGGCGCCGCTCCCGCTGCGCGGGTGACCGAGGTACGCGATCCGGCGGCGCCCCTTCGCCAGCAGGTGCTCGATGCCCGAGCGGGTGCTGGCCGCGTTCGTGGTGGTGACCGAGTCCATCGATTCGCCGAGGCCCGGGGGAGGGGAGTCGACGAACACGATCGCCGACCCGAACCGCGCTTCGTTCGCCAGGTAGCCGAGGTCGTTCCCGACCGGGGCAATGATCAGCCCCGCGACCCGGTGCGCGAAGAACGAGCGGATCGCGCGGTGCTCGAGCTCCGGGTCGTTCTGCGCGTCGGCGGTCAGGACCAGGTACCCGCGCTCGGAGGCGATCGAGTGGATCCCGCGCAGCATCGGCGCGAAGAACGGATTCGTACAGTCACCGAGCGTGACCCCGATCGAGGTCATCGCCTGGTTCTTCCGCCGCAGCCCGGCCGCGACGTCGTTCAGCTGGACACCGAGCCGGTCCGCCTCCGCGACGATTCGCTGCCGCGTGGACTCCCGTACCTTCGGATCCCCCCGCAAGGCCCGCGACACCGTCTTGATGCTGACACCGGTCGTCGCGGCCACATCCTCGAGCCGCGGCCGCCGCGGAACTTCACTCTCCATGACCCCAGTGTAATGTCAACGTTGACATTATGAGGCTCCGATCGGATCGCAGCGGTCTACTTCTTGGCGGCCGAGGTGGATCGGATGTGCAGTTCGGTACGGAGCGTGACGGTGGACGGCGGCCGGCCAGGGGCCGTGGTCCGGTCCTTGAGGAGCATCCCGGCGGTCCGGCCCAGCTCGTAGGTGGGCTGGGCGACCGTGGTCAGGCTGGGGATGACGAGGTCCGCCCACGGGATGTCGTCGAAGCCGACGATCGCGATGTCGTCCGGGGCGCGCAGCCCCTTGCGGGCCAGGCATTCGAGCGCGCCGACGGTCATCAGGTTGTTGGTGACGAACAGTGCCTCGGGCGGATCGGCCAGCTCCAGCAGGCTTTCCATCGCCGAGTATCCACCGGCCTCGCGGAAGTCGGCGTGCCGGACCAGGTCCTTGTCGTACCGGATGCCGCCCGCCCGCAGCGCCGAGCGGTACCCGGACAGCCGGTCCATCGCGGTCGAGACCTTCCGCGGGCCGGTGATGCACGCGATCCGCTGGTAACCGCCGTCGATCAGGTGCTTGACGCCCTCGAACGCGCCGTGCTCGTTGTCCACCAGTACGGTGTCGGCCTCGACGCCCTCGACGCGGCGGTCGATCATCACCAATGGGATCTTCGCGTCCGCGAGCAGTTGCACACCCTCCGCCGTCGAAGTCGGCGAGATCACCACTCCGGCCATCTGGTCGGTCAGCACCGCCGAGGCGTACGCGGCCTCCTTCACCGGGTCCTCGTCGGAGTTGCAGAGCACCACGTGGTACCCCTCGGTCTGCGCCACGTCCTCGAGACCACGGACCAGCGAGGTGAAGAACGGGTTCTCGATGTCGGAGATGACGACGGCCCACAGGTTCGTGGAGGACTTCCGCAGGTTGCGCGCGACGCCGTTCGGGCGGTAGCCGAGCTCGGCAACCGCGGCCCGGACCTTCTCGGACAGCTCGGGGTCCACGTTCCGCCGGCCGCTCAGCACCCGCGAAACCGTCGCCGGCGACACCCCCGACCTACGCGCGACGTCGTAGATCGTCGTCATACCCGCTCCCCGCTGGAGATCCGATGGTCGTCTGGATCGCACTCTAACTCCGATCCGAACCAAAGGATGTCATGTGGCCGATGTTGCGCCGTCCAGCAGTGCCAGGGCCGCGGCTTGCGAGGGGGCTGAGGCGGCGGCGCCGTTGACGGTGGTGGACAGGGCGCCGGCGGCATTCGCCAGTCGTACGGCGTCCACGAGACCGGCGCCGTGCGCGAGGGACGCGGCCAGTGATCCGCAGAACGCGTCCCCGGCGCCGACGGTGTCGACCGTGTCCACGTCGTGCGCCGCCACCCGTTCCGCGAACCCGTTCGCGCGGTCCAGGACGAATGCGCCGCGGGCTCCGAGCGTCACCACGCACGCCTGCAGGTTCCAGTCCTCGGCGAGCTTGCGTGCGATCATCGGCACCTGCGATTCGTCGTCGCAGTCCAGCCCGGTCAGGGCCGCGGCCTCCACCTCGTTCGGCACCAGGATGTCGACGTACGACGCCAGCGCCGGATCGATCGGGCCGACCGGGGCCGGGGTGAGGATCGTGGTGACGCCCGCGGTCGAGGCGAGCCGGAGGGCAGCCTGGCTCGCCTCGACCGGGAGTTCGAGTTGCACGCTGAGCACCTTGCTCGCGGTCAGTACGTCGCTCGCCGCCTCGACGTCGCGCGTGGTGATCGCGGCGTTCGCCCGGGAGACGATGATGATCGAGTTCCCGCCGTCGGGCAGCACCAGCGGCAGTCCGACCCCGGTGCCGAGCTCCGGGTGGCGTACGACCCAGGACGTGTCGACGCCGTTCGACGTGAGCAGTTCCAGGAACTCCTCGCCGTACCGGTCCTCGCCGATCGTGCCGACGATGGCTGTCCGCGCACCCATCCGGGCCGCTGCGATCGCCTGGTTCACGCCCTTCCCGCCGAGGAACTCCGCGAACCCGGTCCCGTGCAACGTCTCGCCCGGCAACGGCCGCCGCTCCGCCGACGCCACCAGATCCTTCATGAACGACCCGAGCACACAGACGTCGTTCATGCTTGATCCTCCGTGAGGCGTTTGCCCAGGGCACCGGACGGATGGAACTGGGCGAAGTCGTGATGGCTGAATTCCCGCAGTACGACGAGGGCGCAGGCGAGCGCATCGCCCATCGCCAGTGAGGCGGTCGTCGACGCGGTCGGCGCGAGGTTGAG
>DASSDE010000682.1:0-2523 GCA_035697365.1 Kribbella sp.
CTCGTCGACGATCTGGTTCAGCTCCTCCAGATCCGCGCCGGCGTAGCGGCGGTAGATCGTCCGGAGGAACGTGCCGCGGTCCTTGCGCTCGGCGGCGATCAGCTTCGGCAGCTTGCGGAGCATCGCCCCGACCTCGCCGAAGCGCTGCGGGCCGTCCAGCTCGGGCAGCCGCATCCACAGGTAGGTCTCGATCACGTTCGAGGACAGCAGCGTGCCGTCCATGTCGAACGCGGCGATGACCTGGTCCTCGGAGGGCTCGACCTTCTTCAGGACGCCGGCCGACGCCGCGAGCGCCTTGTTCCGCTTCTTGCGGACGACGTCCAGGCGGCGCATCGAGTCGGTGACACTCGGGCAGTGCACTTCCTGCAGGTAGTGCTGCCAGTCGACGACCGCCGTGTCGCAGGCGAACTTCTCCCTGTCGTCACCCTCGAGACCGTTGTGCAGGGCAAGGACATTGTCGTCGACGAACTGCAGCTCGGCCTGCGCGTACTCGGCGTACAGGTCCATGTAGCGGCGCAGGAAGTCGAGGCGCCGCTTCTGGACGTCGAGCTCGCGCGCGTACTTGCGGGTGCGCTCGCCGCGCGGGACGCGGGTGATCACGGCGTCCGCGATCTTGTGCGCGCGCTCGCCGTACCTGAGCATCGTCTCGACCGAGTCGCCGCCGGGGAACTTCCAGACCGGCAGCCGGACCGCACCGCGCTCGCCCAGATCGAACGGGTGCTTGGAGAAGTACGCGCGGACGCCGGCGTACAGCTGCTCGAACGTCAGCGGGTTCCGGGCGCCGGAACCGATGTGGTAGTACTCCGGCTTGCTCAGCTCGGGCTCGGTCGCCA
Organism: Kribbella sp.; assembly: GCA_035697365.1. Lineage (GTDB taxonomy): Bacteria > Actinomycetota > Actinomycetes > Propionibacteriales > Kribbellaceae > Kribbella. The sequence goes on from DASSDE010000682.1 coordinate 834, forward strand.
TCACCGCGCAGATCGCACCGACCACGTGGTCGACCGGGATGATCTCGATCACCGAGTCCGGCGACGCCGGGAACTCCGGCAGCTCGCCGCGGCCGTAGGCGAGGATCAGCGGCTCGGCCATCTTGAAGCCCTCGATCCAGCCCGGGTGCGGGCTCTGCACCGCGGACTCGATGATGGCCGGCCGGACGATCGACGTCGGCAGCGTCGAGGCGAACTCCTCGACGACACGTTCGCCGAGGGCCTTCGTGAAGGTGTAGCAGTCGGTCCAGCCGAGGCTGCGGGCACGCTCGGTGCCGGTCTCGACCAGTCGCTTCGCGACCCACTCGATCCGGCGGCGCTCGGTGTCGGCCGCGGCGGTCAGGTGGCCGGCGCGGCGGTGCAGCTTCTCGGACTCCTTGCGGAACCTGGCCAGCATCGGGGCGGACCGGGACTGCTCCTCGATCCGGGCCTTCATCGCCATCCCGGCCTCGGCCTCGGTGCGCCAGTCGACGAAGTGGTCGACCGACGCCTCCGGGATCGCGCCGCGCCGGCGACCGGCCGTGTACGCCGTCGAGATGTGCACGTAGTGCACCGGTCGCCCGGTTTCCACGATGCGCTCGAGCAGACTCTTGGTACCGAGCACGTTGGTCGTGAACGCCTCGTGGATCGGCGGGTCGAAGCTCACGTCGCCGGCGCAGTGCACGACGATGTCGAGATCCTTGGGCAGTTCCGGTACGTCGGACAGGTCGCCGTCGATGACCTGGATCCTGGCCGCGGTCAGTGCCTCGGCGTCCGCGTACGGGGTGCCCTCGCCGTAGAACGGCTTGAAGATGTCCTTCTTCAGCAGCTGCGCCATCCGGTCGGTACCGGTCAGCGAACCCTTCGGGCGGATGATCGCGGCCACCGTCGTCCCGGGCAGGTCGCCGATGATGCGGTGCAGCAAGGCCTCACCGACGAATCCGGTGACGCCGGTGACAAGGACCTTCTTGTCCTTGAGCTTGTCGGCCAGACTCACTTGTCGCCTCCACGCGTGAGCTCGAGTGCCTCGGTCAGGGTGAACGCACCGGCGTACAGCGCCTTGCCGACGATGACGCCCTCGACGCCTTGGTCCACCAACGTGCTGAGTGCCGACAGGTCGGCCAGGCTGGAGACGCCGCCGGACGCGACGATCGGCTTGTCCGTCCGCGCACACAGGTCGCGGTACAGGTCCAGGTTCGGGCCCTGCAGCATGCCGTCCTTGGTGACGTCGGTGACCACGTACCGCTCGCAGCCGGCCGCTTCGAGCCGGGCGAGCACCTCGTACAGGTCGCCGCCTTCCTTGGTCCAGCCGCGGGCCGCCAGCGTCCGGCCGCGGACGTCCAGACCGATCGCCACCCGGTCGCCGTACTGCTGGATGATCCGGTCGCACCACTCCGGGTCCTCGAGCGCGGCGGTGCCGATGTTCACCCGGCGGGCGCCGGTCGCGAGCGCGGCGGCCAGCGAGTCGTCGTCGCGGATCCCGCCGGACAGCTCGACCTGGACGTCGAGCTTGCCGGTCACTTCGGCGAGCAGTTCGCGGTTGCTGCCGCGGCCGAACGCCGCGTCCAGATCGACCAGGTGGATCCAGTCCGCCCCGGCCTCCTGCCACGCCATCGCCGCCGCCAGCGGATCGCCGTACGACGTCTCGCTGCCGGCCTCGCCCTGCACCAGCCGAACCGCCTGCCCGTCCGCC
>DASSDE010000683.1:0-4499 GCA_035697365.1 Kribbella sp.
CGATCGCAACCTTCGACACGTACGACGTACCGAGGTCACCGTGCAACAGTCCGCCGAGCCAGTCGAAGTACTGGGTCGGCAGCGGACGGTCGAGGCCGAACTGCCGCCGCAGCTCGGCCACTGCCTCGTCGGAGGCGTTCACGCCGAGGGCGACCCGCGCCGGGTCGCCGGGCAGGATCGCCATGAACGCGAACACCAGGACCGAACTCACCGCAAGGCTGACCAAGAACACGGCGGTGCGCTCGATCAGTCGGAGGATCATCGGGCGAGCTTGGAGAGATCGAAGTTCTCGGTGATCGCGTTGGTCGGCAGACCCTTGACGTCCTTGTCGGCGACCATCAGGTTCGGCAGCAGGAACAGCCAGTCGCCCGCGGCCTGCTCGGACAGCCGCCGGGCCGCCTTCTTCATGTTGTCGACCTGCGCGGCCTCGTCCCCGGAGTCCGCCGCGGCCAGGTAGCCCTGCAGTGTCGGGTCGTCGTACCGGGTGTAGTACTTCGCGTTGAAGACCGCACCCAGGTCGCGGGGCTCGACGTGCGCGATGATCGACATGTCGTAGTCGGCGTTCTTGAACACCGTCGTCAGCCACGCGGCCGGGAACTCGAGCTGATCGATCTGCACCTTCAGCCCGGCCTGCTCCAGCTGGCTCTTCACGACCTGCCCGCAGGATGTTGCGTACGGCAAGGTCGGCAGCCGCAGGCGGAGCGTCTTGCCGGCCGCGCCCGAAGCCTGGAGCAGCGATTTCGCCTTGGCGACGTCGTACGGGGCGACGCTGGTGAGGTCCTCGTACCAAGGGTCGGTCGGCGGCACCATGCTGCCGATCAGCTTGCCGCGACCGGCCCAGCAGGTGTCGAGCAGCGCCTTGTGGTCGATCGCCATCCGGATCGCCTGCCGCGTACGGAGGTCCTTGAACACCGGGCGCGAGTTGTTGAACGACAACAGCACCTCAGCGTTCGTCGTACCCTCGATCACCTGGTACTTCGAGTTGCTGGTGAACTGGCTCAGCGCCTCGGGTGCCTGCACCGTGCCGATCACGTTGATCGTGCTCGTGAGCAGCGCGTTGTTGAGCGCGGTCGCGTCCTTGAAGTACTTCAACGTGATCTGCTCGAAGAACGGCTTGGTGCCCCAGTAGCCGTCGTTGCGGGCCAGGACGATCGAGTCGCCGCGGTTCCACTTCGAGAACTTGAACGGTCCGGTGCCGACCGGGGCGGTCGCCAGCGCGCTCACGCCGCTCTCGGAGAACATCGCACCGATCCGGGTCGTCATCCGGAACAGCCAGTCGTTGCTCGGCTTGGACAGCGTGACCTGCAACTGCGTCGGGGACAGCGCCTTCGCGCCGGCAACGACGTCCATCGCGCTCTTGAGCGAGATCGTCCACGCGGTCTTGACCCGGTTGATGCTGAACACGGCGTCGTTCGCGGTGAACGGCTTGTCGTTGCTGAACTTCGCGTTGTCGACCAGGTCGAATGTGTACGTCTTGCGATCCGGCGAGACCGTCCACGACTTCGCCAGCGACGGCACGATCTTGCCGGAGTCGTCCTGCTTGACCAGCGTCTCGTAGATGTTGCCGAGCAGCGCCTGCGGGATCGCGGCGCCGTCGGTGGTCGTGAAGTCCAGGCTGGCGGGCTCCGCGACCAGGCCGATCGAGAGGTTCTGCGAACTACCCGGCGAACTGCCGCCGGACGACGTACCGGATCCGGCCGAGCAGGCGGTCACGGCGAGCAGAGCCGTAGCAGCGAGCGCGACCGCACGGGTTGGAAACTTCACGAGAACTCCTCCAGTGCCTCGAACTGTCGCCGCATTCTGACCGCCAAGGTCCCGCTGACCCGGCTCGGCCACGCCGGTGCGGCGGACTTCGCCGCCCGGATGTGACTGGTCAGACCAGTGGACTAGGTATCAGTGGGCCACTAGGTTTGTCGGACCACACCGCCGTGTCAAGACGATTGGGGTGCCGAGATGCCGCAGGGTCCGCAGTTTCAGCCCGTGCAGCCCGTCCGCGCCTACCAGCGGATCGTCGAGCAGGTCGAGGACGCCCTCGCCCGCGGTGACCTGACGCCCGGTCAGCGGCTGCCGAGCGAGCGTGAGCTGGTCGCGCAGTTCGCGGTCAGCCGGTCGACGGTGCGCGAGGCGCTGCGGGTGCTGGAGAGCAACGGCGTGGTCCGCTCCCGGCCCGGCGACCCGAACGGTCCGGAGGTCCTGCCGTTCTCCCAGGCCGCGCTCCGCAAGCAGGTCGCCCGGCTGGCCCGGGTCGACGAGGTGACCCTGAGCGAGCTGATCGGGTTCCGGATGATCATGGACGGCGCCGCGATCCAGGTCGCGTCCCGGCTCCGGACCGCAGAGCAGCTCGACGAGCTCGAGGCGACGCTGGTCGCGATGCGGGACGCGATCGAGGTCGACTTCGACGCGTTCGGCGAGGCCGACCTGGCGTTCCACGAGCTGATCGCGAAGATCAGCCGGAACACCCTGATCCAGACCTGCAACGAGGTCGTCCGCGGCGTCGTCCTCGGACTGATCGCGGACAAGATCGCCCACGCGCCGAACAGCCGCGCCCTGATGCTCGAGTCGCTGCACCACCACGCCGAGGTCGTCGACGCGATCCGGGCCGGCAACGGCCACGCGGCCGCCCGGATCGCCCGCCAGAACATGTTCGACTACTACGCCGGGTACGTGCCCGACTCCGAACAGGAAACCTTGCGGGCACTCATAGAGGACTGAGGCGATCCCGTGGCATTCTGACGGGATCGCTTCACTGCTGTGGGGGGCACCGCGTGAGCAAACCTGCGATTCTCACTGTCGACGACGACCCGATGGTCTCGGCCGCCATCTCCCGAGACCTGCGCCGACGGTACGGCGACGACTACCTGATCGTCCGCGCGACCTCGGGCGACCAGGCATTGGCCGCACTGACCCGGCTCGCCCTGCGCAACCAGCCGATCGCGCTGATCGCGACCGATCAGCGGATGCCCGGCATGACCGGCATCGAGCTGCTCGAACGTGCCCGCGAGCACGCCCCGAGCGCGAAGTACCTGCTGCTCACCGCGTACGCGGACACCGAGGTCGCGATCCACGCGATCAACGACATCGGCCTCGACTATTACCTGCTGAAGCCGTGGGACCCGCCCGAGGACCAGCTGTTCCCGGTCGTCGACGACCTGCTCGGCGACTGGCAGCACGCCAACCCCGAGCACACCAGTGACGTACGCATCGTCGGCAACCGCTGGTCCGACCGCGCCCACGACATCAAGACGTTCCTGGCCCGCAACCATGTGCCGTACCACTGGTACGACGTGGAGCGCGACACCGAAGGCCTCCGTCTCAAGGAGCTCGCCGATGCCGCCGACAACGAGCTCCCGCTGGTCCTGATCCCGGACGGCGACACGCTCCGCTCCCCCACCACGCTCGACCTTGCCTCCGCGCTCGGTCTTCGCACCCGCGCCGAGCAGCCGCTGTACGACGTCTGCATCGTCGGCGGCGGTCCCGCCGGCCTCGCGGCAGGTGTGTACGCCGCCTCCGAGGGCCTCAGCACCGTGATCGTCGAGCGCGAGGCCCCGGGTGGACAGGCCGGGCTGAGCGCCGCGATCGAGAACTACCTCGGCTTTCCGCGCGGCCTCACCGGATCAGACCTGGCCCAGCGCGCCGTGGCGCAGGCGTCCCGGTTCGGCGCGGAGATGGTGCTCGCCCGGTCCGTCGTCGGCGTCGAGTCCCGCGGACCGGTGCATGCCGTACTGCTCGAAGGAGCCGGTGAGATCGAGGCGCGTGCACTGATCGTCGCGACCGGCGTCTCGTACCGCACCCTCGACGTGGAGGGTCTGTCCAGCCTGACGGGTCGCGGCGTGTACTACGGCGCGACGGCGAGCGAGGCCGTCCAGGTCCAGGACGACGAGGTGTACATCGTCGGCGCCGCGAACTCGGCCGGCCAGGCGGCGCTCAACCTGGCCCGGTACGCGAAGCGCGTCGTCCTCCTGGTCCGCGGCGAGACGCTCGAAGCGTCGATGTCGCGCTACCTGATCGACAAGATCACCAAGGCCGCCAACATCGAGGTGCGCTGCCGTACGGAGGTGGTCGGCTGTCGCGGCGACGGTCATCTCGAAGGGCTGACGCTCGCCGACCGCGCGTCCGGGCGCGTCGAGGAGGTGCTCGCCGGCTGGCTGTTCATCTTCGTCGGAGCGATCCCGCGGACCGACTGGCTCGGCGACTCGGTCGTACGGGATGCGCTGGGGTTCGTCGTGACCGGCCCGGAGCTGGTTGCCCAGGATCGATGGTCGCTGCGCAGACCGCCGTACGCGCTGGAGACCAGCCTGCCAGGGGTCTTCGCAGCCGGCGACGTCCGCCTCGACTCGATGAAACGCGTGGCGTCCGCGGTCGGCGAAGGCGCCATGTCGATCTATCTCGTGCACCGCTACCTGGCGAGCGTCTGATGGACGCCGGGGACCTGCGCGACCTCCCGCTGTTCGCCGGGGTCAGCGACGCGCAACTCGAGGAGCTGATCGCGGGCAGCACCG
>DASSDE010000684.1:0-5708 GCA_035697365.1 Kribbella sp.
GCGCACCGAGGCCGGCCCCGACATCGAGGACGAGCTCGCCGGGTTCGATCCCGGCCGCGTCCACGACCCGCTGAGCCCAGCGACTATCGAGCGGATGCCATCCCCAGGCACCCCGCGCCTGCCCGGAGCCGGGCACGGCGAACCATCACAAAGTACGTAATCATGCGCCCGACCCTAAGCCTTCGGCTCCCGCCGCCTCAAAGGATTTTCAGCGCGCACAGTCCTCGAACCGGGCCGTACTGAGATATGAAGAAATCAGGTAGGTCTGTCGGCTGCCTACCCAACCCGTGATGTATCAACGGCTCGTGGAGATATGCTCGACTGATGCGCGACATCCACTCGGTGATCAGAGGAGCAGCCCACATTCCGGCTCTGCTGCTCGTCGGCACCGCTGACGCAGGACTCGACCGCACCAGCCATGCGTACCGGGCGATCCGCCGGCAGATCATCGACCTGACGCTGCCCCCCGGGAGCGGCTTCACCGAGACCTCCCTCGCGCAACAGTGGAACACCAGCAAGACACCGGTGCGCGAGGCCCTGGTGCAGCTCCGGCGCGACGGTCTCGTGACCGCCCTGCCGCGGGCGGGGTACGTCGTCAGCCCGATCACGCTGCAGGACACCGACGACCTGTGCGCCCTCCGCACGCTCCTGTCCGGCGAGGCCGCCTGGAACGCCGCACAGCAAGGCATCGAGACGCCGGCGCTAGAGCGTCTCGAAGTGTTGTCAAAGGCGTACGCCGCGCTCGCCGCCGGTGAGGTGGACCACGACGACGCACTGCGGGATGCGATCGAGTTCGAGGCCGTCATCGCCAACTTCAGCGGCAACGACCGGCTCGGCAAGACCATCGTCGACGTCCTCGACGAACTGGAGCGCGTCCTGCGGGTGGCCGCACTGATCGCGCCCGACGCCGCCAGCCCACCCGGCGAACTCCCGTCGATCTACGAACGCGTGCGCGACCGGGACGCGGAGGGCGCCCGCAAAGCAATGCGCAACCGCTGCGAACGCGTACGCCGCGACGTACTCAAGGTCCTGTCCAGAAGCACGTCCATCAGCAAAGCCCACATCGAAATGCCCATCACCTAACTCACCGCAAAGTCGCAGTGAGGACGACAGTCAGGCAGGCCAGGTGGCACAGGTGAGGATCTCGAATCCTCTGCTGGGGAAGACCGCGTCCAGGAAGAAGTCGTTCATCGCCTGGTCGCCGTCCCCGCAGCCGTCGCGCAGTACGGCAACGCCGTAGCCGCGGTCTGCGGCGTCGTAGCAGGTCGCCGCGACCATCGCGCTCGTACCGACGCCGGCGATCACGACCTGGTCGACACCGCGTGCCCGCAGGACCAGGTCGAGGTCTGTCCCCGCGAACGCGCTCGCCCGGCGCTTCAGTACGACCACGTCGTCGTCGGTCACAGGCAGATCGATCTCCACGCCGGACGTGCCCTCATGGAACGCGTCGCCGGCGTCGAAGAACGACCTGAGCAACGCGCTGTCCGGCAGGTCGGTCCCGTTCGGGCGGAACGCGAAGTGCACGAAGACGACGAGTACGCCGGCCGCGCGCGCCCGCGGGAGCAACTCGGTCACTGCTGGAACGACGGCCCCCGCGAACGAGTAGTTGCGCGTGATGCCCTGCTGGAGATCCCCGATGATCAGCGCGGTGGTCATGGACGATCACAATAGACAAGAGCTGAGATATCAACAAGACATAGCTGACGTTTCATTCGCTGACTGATCATCCAGCACACGCGGAGTCTCGAGGCTTGTGGTAGTACTACCGGTATAACTATCCCGGAGGAACCATGGTCGAGCTGAAGACGCCGGTGGAGATCGAGCAGATGCGGGCGGCCGGCCGGGTCGTCGCGACTGCCCTGCAGACCGTGAAGAAGCACGCCGCCGCCGGGGTCTCGCTGCGCGAGCTCGACGAGATCGCGCGGGACGTGCTGCGTTCGGCGGGGGCGGTCTCGCTGTTCGACGGGTACCAGCCCGGGTTCGCCACGTCACCGTTCAGCGGCGTGATCTGTACATCGGTGAACGACGCCGTACTGCACGGCCTGCCGAACGACCTGCGCCTCACCGACGGTGACCTGCTGAACGTGGACTGCGGCGCGTCGATCGACGGCTGGTGCGCCGACTCGGCAATCAGCTTCTGCGTCGGGACGCCGCGGACCGAGGACCTCGGGCTGATCGCGACGACCGAGACGGCCCTCGCCGCCGGGATCGCGGCCGCGGTCCCGGGCAACCGGATCGGCGACATCGGCGCCGCGATCGGCCGGATCGGGACGGACGCCGGCGTCGGCACGAACCTGGACTTCGGCGGGCATGGGATCGGGCGCCGCATGCACCAGGAGCCACACATCCCGAACGGCGGCCGCCGCGGTCGCGGCCTCAAACTCCAAGCCGGCCAGGTGTTCGCGATCGAACCCTGGTTCTGGTCGGGCCCCGGCTCCACCTACCTGATCGACAACGACGGCTGGACGCTCCGCTCCGCCGACGGAACCCGAGGCGCGCACGCCGAACACACCGTGGCCATCACCCCCGACGGCCCGGTCATCCTCACCCTCCCGTAAACCCTTCAGAACAACGGGTCTTGGGCCGGTTCAGGCGGATGCATGCCACTGATCGGTTGCGAGCGGTGAGCGGAGGCGCCGCCGAAGCCGTGTTTGCGGAGCAAGGGCTGGACCTTTTGGGTGAAGGCCTTGCGGTAGGTGGGCGCAGCATAGGAGCCGTGCGCGTACAGCGATTCGTACCGACTGACCAGATTGGGATGGTCGTGGGCGAGCCACTGCATGAACCAGTCCTTGACGCCAGGGCGCAGATGCAGCAGCAGCGGTGTGACTCCAGTGGCGCCCGCGTCCGACAGCTGTGCCAGGAGTTGGTCCAACTGGTCGGTCGAGTCGGTCAGCCACGGGAGAACCGGCGCGACCATCACGCCGCACGGCAGCCCGGCGTCGCGGATCGTACGGATGAAGTCGAGGCGGCCGCGCACCGACGGCACGCCGGGCTCCAGACGACGACGTAGCACCTCGTCCCCGAGCGCGAGCGAGACGGCGATCCCGACGGACACGTCGGCAGCCGCCGCGGTCAGCAGGCCAAGGTCGCGACGGAGCAGGGTCCCCTTGGTGAGGATGGACAGCGGCGTGCCGGACGAGGCGAGCGCGTCGATGATCCCGGGCATCAGGCGATACCGCCCCTCGGCCCGCTGGTACGGATCGGTATTGGTGCCCAGGGCAACAGGTTCGTAAGACCAGGACGGGCGGGCGAGCTCGCGGCGCAGAACCTCGGCAACATTGGTCTTCACGACGATCTGCCGGTCGAAGTCCTGCCCGGTGTCGAACTCCAGGTACCGGTGGGTCGGACGCGCGAAGCAGTACCGGCAGGCGTGCGTGCAGCCCCGATACGGATTCACTGTCCAGTTGAAGGGCAGGCCGGAACCCGGCACGGAGTTCAGCGCCGAGCGCGCCAGCACCTCGTGGAACGTGATCCCCTGGAACTCCGGCGTCGTCACCGACCGGACCAGACCCGCGATCGATCCGAGCCCCGGCAACGTCCCCGGTGTCTCGACGTCGATCTGCTGCCCCGACCACCTCATGCCCACAGTCGAACACATGTTCGACACCACGTCAAACCGCCTTCCGAAACCGGGTTGACGACAGACGGGACGAACCGGTCCGATGGGCCTCGTGAGTCCGCGCAAGGTCCATGCCGATCAGGTCCACATCGACACACTGCTCGTCCGCGAACTGGTGGCCGGTCAGTTCCCGCAGTGGGCCTCGTTGCCGCTGGAGCCGGTCGACTCCAACGGAATGGTGAACGCGATCTACCGCCTCGGCGCCGACCTGTCCGTGCGGCTGCCGCTCCGGCCCTCGAGCATCGACGCAGTCCGACGGGAGCAGGCGAAACTCGCCGCCCTCGCGCCGTTCCTGCCGGTGGCCATTCCTGCTGTCGAGGCGATCGGAGCGCCCACCGACGCCTTCCCGGGCGAATGGTCCGTGCACCGCTGGCTCACCGGTACGCACCCCTCCGCCGGCGCGCTCGCCAACCCGCCCGGATTGGCGAAGGACCTCGAGGCGTTCATCGACGCGTTCCGGCGGATCGACCTGGCCGACCGGTCTCCGGAGTATCCGGGCGAGCGCCGTACGCGCGCTCCGATGGTCGAGATGGACGCGTCGACGCGGCAGGCGATCAGCGAGCTGGACGGCCTGATCGACACCCGCGCAGCCCTGGCGTCCTGGGAAGAGTCGCTTGCAGCGCCGTACGACGGGCACGAGGTGTGGGTGCACTCGGATCTGACGCCGGGCAACCTGCTCGTGTCGGCAGCAGGCCGGCTGACCGCGGTGCTCGACTTCGAGACCTGCGGTGTCGGCGATCCGGCGTGCGACCTGTTCCCCGCTTGGCACCTACTGCCGGCGAACCTCCGCGACGAGTTCCGTACGGCCCTGGACGCGGACGACGCGACCTGGTTGCGCGGACGCGGACGCGTGCTGTCCCAGGCCGTGAACGTGTGGGCGTACCAGAAGGACACCAACCCTGCGATCGCGCACTACGCACGACCCGTCATTAGCGAGGTGCTCAGCGCCGCCTGAAACCTCCTTCAGCTGCGCGCGGCCTCTTCGACCCGGGCACGGTACGCCGCCCACCAGGCCGCGTCCTGCTCCGGCAGGTTCGAGTTGGCCGCGCGCATCCCACTCGCACCGTCCAACTGCTCGCGCAGGATGTCCGCATGCCCCGCGTGCCGGTTGGTCTCGGCGAGCACGTGGACGAGCATCGCATGCAAAGTCACCTGCGATTTCCTCCACCACGGCACCTGGCCCGGCGCATCCAGCTCCAGCGCGTCGATCGTCGCATCGGCGTGCGCGCAGGCCCGCCGGTAACGGTCGATGATCTCAGCGCGGGTCTCCTCCGCGGTCGCCCACATGTCGATGTTGGGCTCCGCGTCGTCGTCCCACCAGTCCAGCTCCTCGGGGAACGGCCGGTCGAACGTCTTGCCGAAGTACCACGCCTCGACGATCGACAGGTGCTTGATCAGCCCGAGCAGATTCGTCCCGGTCGGCGTCAGCGGCCGCCGTACGTCGTAATCGCTCAGCCCGTCGAGCTTCCAGAGCATCGCTTCGCGAACCTCGCGCAGATAGCTGTGCAGAGTCGTCTTCACCCCGCGATCATGCCAGTCAGCCGAAGGCGTCCGCGTGGACGACGGCCCATTCGGCGTACGTCATCGGCGCCCGTCCGGTCAGGTCGAGGACCGCCGGTTCCGGCTTCATGGGGTGCTCGGCCATCATCCGGAACCCGTCCAGCAACCACTGCGCCGTCTGCAGCCCGATCACCGGCGCCAGCCCGTTCACGTACTCCGACGGTGTCAGCTCCTCGAAGCGCAACTCCCGGCCGATCGCGGCCGAGAGCTGCGCGACCTGCTCCGGCGGCGTGATCCCTTCCGGCCCACTCATCGTGATCTTCTGACCGCCGTACAGCTCCGACAGCAGCACCACTCGCGCCACCGCCGCGATGTCACCGAGGTCGATCGGCGTCTGCACCGCGTTCGCGTACGGCGTGCGCACCACCCCATCGGCCCGGATCGACGTCGCCCAGTCGAGCGTGTTGGTCATGAACTGTCCCGGCCGCAGGAACGTCCACTCGAAGCCACCGGCCTCGATCGCCTGCTCCAGCCGGTAGTAGTGCCACGTCGACGGATCCCCCTGCGCCTCGTAGTCCGCGGGCTCCCC
>DASSDE010000685.1:0-2509 GCA_035697365.1 Kribbella sp.
GTGCAGATGCCGGCCGGACGCCCGCCCGAGCATTGCGACCAGCGCCGCCTCGGGCAGCATCGCGACGTCACCAACCTTGGCCAGTCCGCGGGTGCGCAACTTCTCCGCGGTGACCTCGCCGACACCCCACAGTCGCGAGACGTCCAGCGGATGCAGGAAGGCCAGCTCGCGGTCCGGTGCCACCTCGAGCAGACCGTTCGGCTTTGCGACGCCGCTGGCCACCTTGGCCAGGAACTTCGTCCGGGCCACGCCGACCGTGATCGGCAGACCGACCCGCGACAGCACCTCCGCGCGGAGCCGGGTCGCGATCTCCACCGGCGTACCGCGGATCTTCCGCAGGCCGGCGACGTCGAGGAAGGCCTCGTCGATCGACAAGCCCTCGACCAGCGGCGTGGTGTCCTCGAAGACCTTGAACACGGCCTTGCTTGCCTCGGAGTACGCCGACATCCGCGGCTCGACGACGATCGCGCCGGGACAGCGGCTGCGCGCCTGGGCGCCGTTCATCGCCGTACGGACGCCGTAGGCCTTCGCTTCGTAGCTGCAGGCGAGCACCACGCCGGCACCGACGATCACCGGACGGCCACGCAGGCGTGGGTCGTCGCGCTGCTCGACCGACGCATAGAACGCGTCGAGATCGGCATGCAGGATCGTCGCCGCCCGCTGCTCGGACACGAACACATGTTCGCATACCCCACCGACAATTGAGATAGGGAGAATTCCCGAAGCGGTGGACAGCGTTGTCAGGAAAGAATGAGGGTTATGGACCTGTCGGCGTACCGCGACCTCTGGAAGACCCGTGGCGTAACCGCCTTGCTCGCCTCGGCGCTGGTCGCGCGGCTGCCGGTGCTGGCGACGATGGTCCCGCTGTCGTTCCTGGCCAAAGACGCGGCCGGCAGCTTCGGCTGGGCCGGTGTGGTCGCTGGGGCCTACTCCGTCGGTACGGCGGTCGCCAGCGTGGTCTGGTCGCGCATGGCCGACCGGCGGGGCGCCCGCAAGGTCGTCATCGGCACCGGTATGGCGTGGGGTCTCTGGATGGCAGTGCTCGCCCTCCTGCCGTACAGCTGGTACCGGCTGCTCCCGGTCGCGGCCGCCTTGGCTGGTGTGTTCGTCGCTCCCGTGACTTCCGCGCTGCGTGCCAACTGGCCGCGGCTGGTGCACGGGTCCCGGCTCCGCGCGGTCTACTCACTGGATGCCACAGCGCAGGAGCTGCTGTTCGTCTTCGGGCCGATGACCGGCGCGATCATGGTCAGTTTCGCGAGTCCCCGCATCGGGCTGCTGGCCTGTGCAGCCACGGCAGCGGCAGCCATCTGGTGGTTCGGTCTGAACCAGCGTGCCGACGTCCACCACGACGAGAACGCGGGTCCGCGTCCGACGGCTTGGCAGCTCGTCTTCCATCCGCACCGGACGCCGATCCTGTTCGCCTGGGCGTGTCTGGTGATGGGGTTCGCGTCGATGTCGCTCGGCATGGTGGCGGTCGCGGACGAGCACGGGAACCGGCTGATCGCAGGCATCCTCGAAACAGTCGCCGCGGTCGGCAGTGTCACCGGAGGCGTCATCAACGGCGCACTGCCCGGCGGCCGTACCTCGGCCGTCTGGCGGCGGATGCTGTTGTTCGCGGGACTGGTCACAGCGTGCATCTTCGCCACTTCGTCTGTGGTCGCCCTCGCGATCGGGATGTTCGCGGCCGGTTGCATGATCGCGCCGACAGTCGCGGCGCTCTACGAACGCATCGGCGCACTCACCCCGACGTCCGCGCATACCGAGATCTTCGGCTGGACGCAGAGCGGTGGCATGGTCGGGTCCGCCATTGGATCAGCTGTCGCCGGTGCGGTGGTCGAGGCGGCAGGTGTCCGCTATGCGTGGGTCCTGACCGCGGGCCTCACCGTACTGGCGACCCTGTCCCTGCTGCGCGTCCCGCCCCACCGGCCGCTCGACATGAGCGCCGTCGACGGGGCCGCGGTGGTGGCGTAGCGCACGCGGTAGTTCGCCTCCAGTACGCCGCCGTCGCGGGCGCACATAGAGATCAGCCGGAGCTGCCGCCGGTCCAGCAACATGCCACGCCCGGCAGCGACCGGGTGGATCAGCAGCGACACCTCGTCGACCAGACGCCACCGGAGCAGCGAGCGGATCAGGGTCAGGCTGCCGATTACCTGCAGGTCCTCACCCGGTACGGACTTCAAGGCGCTCAGCACGCGGCGCGTCTCGCCCTGCAACATCTCGGTACTGGCATGCGTCATTACCGGTCGTGAGCCGACCACGAGGTTCCGGGTGTACTCGAGCCCGCCGAGCGCACCGGCGTACCGCTCGAACGTACGGCGACCGAACAGCAGCGTCCCGCCGGCCGGAGCCAGGCGGCCGAGCGCGGCGCGCGGCAGCCACTGCTCCGGGCGCTCGACGATGCCGTCCTCCGACATGCACAGCCGGGCCACGATGTTGCGCATCCACCACTCCTCTGGGTCGCTCTACCAACCCAGATGCAGACAAAGGCGCAAATGTTACTTCCGACGGC
>DASSDE010000686.1:0-5163 GCA_035697365.1 Kribbella sp.
GCGAGCTGATCGAACATCAGGTCGAGCAGGTCGTCCTTGCTCGACACGTGCCCGTACAGGCTCATCGGCCGGACGCCGAGCCACGCGGCAACGCTGCGAATCGAGACAGCATCGAGGCCGTCCCGGTCGGCCATCTCCACCGCCGCCTGGACGATGGATTCGCGGGTGAGCGTACGGCGCCGCGGCTGGCGATCGTTCCGCGCCCAGACCGGGCCCACAGGCTGGGCGTCCCGCGACGAGGAGGAGGGCGTCATGTCGGGCATCGTACGACCCCACGCGACGACATCGACTCATCCCGGTCAACGCGGCGGCGGTACGGGATAACCGCCGGCGAACGCGTCGAACTCCGAGTCCTCGGCCGCGTCCGACCGCTTCTTCTCGCCGACGAACAGCAGGGCGCCGAGCGCAACCATGCACAGCGCGACTACCACGTACAGCCATTGCCGGTCGATACCACCGCGGAGATTGACCGTACGGATCGTGGCGACCGCCAGGATCCACACCAACGCCAACGGCATCAGCCGGATCCAGCCGAAGCGCATGAACTGGTCGTACCGCAGCCGCGGCAGCGTCCCACGCAGCCAGATGAAGACGAAAAGGAAGCACAGCACCTTACCCATGAACCACAGCACGGGCCAGTAGCCGCTGTTCGCACCGTCCCAGAAACTGATCGGCCACGGCGCGTGCCAGCCGCCCAGGAACAAGGTGGTGGCCATCGCCGACACCGTGCCCATGTTTACGTATTCAGCGAGGAAGAACAGCATGAACTTCGCCGACGAGTACTCGGTATGGAACCCACCGACCAGTTCACCCTCGGCCTCCGGCAGGTCGAACGGTGCCCGATTGGTCTCACCGATCATCGAGATCACGTAGATCACGAACGACGGCGCGAGCACGAGCCCGTACCAGACGTGCGACTGCGCCGCCACGATCTCGGACGTCGACATCGACCCGGCGTACAGGAACACCGCGACGAACGAGAGGCCCATCGACACCTCGTACGAGATCATCTGGGCGCTCGACCGGAGCCCGCCGAGCAAGGAGTACGTCGACCCGGACGACCAGCCGCCGAGCACGATGCCGTAGATGCCGACCGAGGCCATCGCGAGTACGAAGATCACTGCCACCGGTAGGTCGGTGAGCTGCAGATGGGTGGAGGTGTCGCTCCAGGGCAGCTTCACCGCCGGCCCGAACGGGACCACCGACCAGGTCACGAACGCCGGAACGACGACGATCAGTGGCGCGAGCACGAAGATCACCCGGTCGGCGGTCTTCGGGATCAGGTCCTCTTTGAGGATCAGCTTCATGCCGTCGGCCAGCGACTGCAGCAGCCCGAACGGCCCGTTGACGCTGGGCCCGATCCGCTGCTGCATCCGGGCGACCACCCGACGTTCCGCCCAGATACTGAACAACGTCAGCAGCATCAGGATGACGAAGATCAGCACGGCCTTCACCAGCATCAGCCACCAGGCGTCCTGGCCGAACCCGCCCACCCCGGCCCCCGCAACAACCACAGGCATACCCCGTCACCCCACAACTCGACTCCTCTAACAGATACGGTGTATCAGTTAGAGGCCTCGCGTTGCAAGCGTCAGACCGTCGGCCACTCCCGCGGCTGAACCCCCAGACGATCGGCCAGGGCGAGCGCCAGGAGGTCCTGGTGGTGGGGGACGGCTAGTTGGGCGGCGAGGGGGAGGCCGGTGGTGGAGAGGCCGGCGTTGAGGGTGGGGGCGGGGTGGTGGGACATGTTGTACGGGACGGTGAAGGCGATGTGTTCGAAGGGCTTGCTGGGGTCGTCGGTCGGGTAGGCGAGCTCGGCGGGGAAGGCTGTGATCGGGGCGACCGGGGACAGGACGACGTCGTACGTCCTGAAGACCTGGGTGACTGCGGACGCCATCGCGGCCATCTGGCTGTAGCCGTGGAAGACGTCCGCCGCGGTGAGGTCGGAGGCTGTCGAGACCCAGGTACGGATCTGGGGCAGGACCTTCGCGCGCCGCTCCTCGGGCAGGGCCGCGATGTCGGTCGCGGAACGGATGCGCCAGAAGCGGTCGAGGCCGTCGAGCATTTCGCGGGTGATGATCGGGCTGATGGGTTCGACGATCGCACCTGCAGCCTCAAGCCGGGCAGCGACCGATGACACGGCCGCGGTGACCTCGGGATCGACCGGCAAGCCGACGCCCGCGTCGAGGAGCAGGGCAACCCGCAGCCCGGAGACTTCGGCCTCGAAGACATCGGAGGCCGGCGGCAGCGACGTGTGGTCTCGCGGGTCGTACCCGGACATGACAGACAACGCCAGCGCCGCGTCACCTGCGGTCCGCGTCAACGGCCCGATCGCGCGCCCCGCGTACGGGTGGCCGACCGCGATCCGCCCGTGCGTCGGCTTCAGCCCCACCAGTCCGCACCATCCGGCGGGCAGCCGGATCGAGCCGCCGATGTCCGTACCGACATGGATCGGGCCATACCCTGCGGCGGCAGCAGCCGCGGCGCCCGCGCTCGAACCGCCGGCCGTCTTCGACACGTCCCAAGGGTTCCGCGTCAACCGGTGGAACGTCGACACCCCCGACGACAACATCCCGTACTCCGGCATCGTCGTCTTGCTGAAGATCACCGCACCCGCCGCCCGCAGCCGTGCCGCGGACGGATCATCCTCCGCGGCCGGGACCAACGAAGTCGCCGCAGTCCCTTGTGGTACGGGTGTTCCGCGCGTCGCGATGTTCTCCTTGACCGTCACCGGTACGCCGTCAAGCGCTCCCGCCGTACCGTCCCGCCAGCGCTGCTCGGACTCCTGCGCTGCCGCCCGCGCGCCGGACGGGTCCAACGCGTAGAGCGCGCACAGCTGCGGCTCCATCGACGAGACCCGATCGAGGACGTCGGAGATGACCTCGACGGGCGACACCGAACCGTCGCGGTACTTCGTCAGCAGTTCGGTCGCGGTCAGATCGGCCAGGGTCATGTCTGCTCCTAGTTCGGTGGTTCGAAGCGTCCGTCGACGGCTGTCCAGCCGCCGTCGACGGCGAGGACGCTGCCGGTCACGAAGCTCGACGCGTCGGAGGCGAGGTAGACAACCGCGCCGGCGAGCTCGTTCGGTTGCGCCCAGCGGCCGAGTGCGCCCTTCTGCGCGTACGCGTCGTACCAGCCCTGGTTGGCTTTGATCTGCGCGGTCAGCGGCGTCTCGACGACGCCCGGGGCGATCGCGTTCGCGCGGACGCCCGACGGTCCGAGCTCGGCGGCGGCGGTGCGCAACAGTTGGACGAGGCCGGCTTTCGTTGCCGCGTACACCGATTGTCCCGGTTCGACCGTCGTCCCGCGGATCGAACTGAACCCGATGATGGTGCCCCGCCCACGTTCGGCCATCCCCCGGCCGAAGGCGCGGATCAGCTGGAACGACGCCCGCAGGTTCAGCGCCACGACCCGGTCGAACTCGTCGGCGGTGTAGTCCAGGATCCGCTTCCGCACGTTCGTCGCCGCGGTGAACACGAGCACGTCCACGGGATCCAGTTCAACCACAGCCCTGTCGATAGCGGTGTCGTCGAGGACATCAAGCTCGTACGCCATCAGCGCCTCACCGGTCGCAGCGGTATCGCGGGCGGCGGCGAGATCGCGGTCGGCGCAGGTCACGCGCGCGCCGTGCGCCGCCAGCGCGAGCGCGCTCTCGCGCCCGATCCCGCTCCCCGCGCCGACCACAACCACATGCCGCCCGTCCAACCGAAACAGCCCCGCGTAGTCCGTCGTCATGGGCGCGGGCGGATGATCGCCATCCGGGTCGTGGTCAGTTCCTCGATCGCGAACCGCGGACCTTCGCGACCGGTACCGGAGTCCTTCACGCCGCCGTACGGCATCACGTCGGAGCGGAACCCGGGCACGTCGTTGATCACCACTCCCCCGACCTCGAGCCGGTCGATGGCGGCGAACGCGGTCTCCAGCGACGACGTGAAGACGCTCGCGTGCAGCCCGTACCGCGTCTCGTTGACAACCCGCAGCGCAGCCTCCACGTCCGGCACCGATCGGACCGCGATCACGGGCCCGAAGATCTCCTCGTCCCACGCCGCCAGGCCATCGGGTACGTCGGTGAGCACGATCGGCCCGAGTACGTCACCAGGTGCCTCGTACGCGATCGATCCACCCGCCTGTACGGCGTCGCCGACCCACTGCCGTACGCGATCGGTCGACGACGGGTTGATCAGCGCGGACACCCGCGTCGACGGGTCACGCGGATCGCCGACGACAACCTCGGGCATCCGCGCACCGATCTTCTCGATCAAGGCTTCCCGTACCGGCTCGACCGCGATCACGCGCTGCACGGAGATGCAGGCCTGCCCGGAGGCGTAGTACCCGCCACGGACGATCGCGTCGGCGGCCGCGTCCAGGTCGGCGTCCGCGGCGACCACCAGAGCGGAGTTGGACCCCAGCTCGAGCAGTACCTTGGTCGGCGCCGCGTCCCGCGCGATCCGATGCCCGACGGCGGCTGAACCGGTGAAGGACACCGCGCCGATCCGATCGTCGGTGGTCAACCGTGCACCGACCTCCGGCCCACCGGTGACAACCTGCAGCGCGCTCTCCGGGGCTTCCGCGTCGGCCAGGGCGGACCGCATCAGATGTGCCAGCCACAACGTCGCGAGCGGTGTCTGCGGAGCAGGCTTCACGATGACGGGGCAGCCGGCCGCGAACGCGGGCGCGATCTTGTGCGCCGCAAGCAGCAGCGGATAGTTGAACCCGGTGATCCCGACGACCACCCCGATCGGCTTGCGAACCCAGAATCCCTGCAGTCCTTCACCGCTCGGCAGCAGGTCGAGCGGTACGGTCTCGCCGTGCAGTCGCGCGACCTCCTCGGCGGAGGTCTCGAGCGTGAGCAGGGTCCGATCGATCTCGACCCGGCAGTCGACCAGCGGCTTGCCGGTCTCCAGGACGAGCAGATCGACGAACGCGTCCCGCTCCGCCAGCATCGCGGAATGCAAGCTCTGCAAGGCTTTTCGGCGGACGTACGACGGAAGTCGCCCGACCGTCTCGCGGACGGTGAGCGCACTGTCGAGGGCTGCTTCCGCGATCGCGACGTCGCCGACCGGTGCCTCCGCGACCGGCGTACCGTCGTACGGGAAGATCACCGGTGCCGTGGCGGGTGCCTCGATCCACGACTCGCCGATCGGCAGGCCGGCTGGGAACTTC
>DASSDE010000687.1:0-3323 GCA_035697365.1 Kribbella sp.
TGTAGCCGCCCGCCATTCCGAGGTCGTTGTCCGTCGAGCCGGGGAGCTTGTCGGCGTCCCGGTGGGCGACCAGATCCTGGTACGCGGCGATCGTGACCGGTTTGCTGCCGATGGACTTGACCGCGGACGGATTGAGCGCACGGACGTGGGTGGCGGTCAGCGCGTACCAGGCGCCGAGCTGTGGCTCCGTGAAGACCGTCGCGCTACCGGCCGCCGTCGCCATCCTGGACTCGGTGTTGCCGGAAGCAACGTTCACCGCCTGCCATCCGCCCTGCCCGTCCGGCGTGGTGAAGACGGTCAGCGCCCGGCCACCCGCGGTCGCCGAGGTAGCGGCGTACCAGAAGGTGGCGACCGGCGCCGACGCATCGCGGACGAACGCGGGGTTGAGGGCGTAGATCGGATGTGCGTCCTGCCCAACTGTCGCCGCGGCTTTCGCCGTACCGCCGGCCTTCCCGAGCAGGCTCAGCGCGGTTGGTGAGTGCGCCGCGGTGGTTGCCTTGGACAACTCGTTCGGCGCCACCGGTTGCGGGCCTGCCGCAGCGGCAAGGCCGGCCGCGGCGACGGCGAAGCCCAGACCGGCGGCGAGTACGGCTGCGCAGCGGTACAGGATGTTCTTCGGGCGGCGCATGTCAGGCTCCGATCTGGTACAGGGAGTGGGTCCAGGTGAACTGGGAGTTGGACCGGTACCAGTTGTACGTCGAGTAGTTGTAGCGCTGGTCGTCCGGCCACGGGTCGTAGTACTCGATGGTCGAGTCGGACGAGTCGTACCCGATGATGTCCATCATGTGGCCGCCGCCGGAGGTCCAGCCGATCCGTGTCATCACCGGGCGGCCGGCGGCGATCTCGGTGACGAGCGTGCTGAATCCGAGCGTCGACGAGACGTACCGGCCGGTGCTGATCCCGATCGACCGGAACGCGTTCTGGTCGTTGCCGAGGCTGGCCTGGTTGTTCGGGCAGGTGCCGTTGATCGAGTAGCCGAACGCGAGGTTGCAGAACTGGTTCTGGCTGTACGAGTAGCCGTAGAACGCGGCGATGCTGTTGCCGGTCGCGGCCCAGCACCAGTTCGACTTCTGTTGGGTCTGTCCGGAGACGTACAGGTAGTAGCTGCTCGGGGTGGCCGAGGCCGGCGGCGCGAGCGGGGCCAGCATCGCGAGCCCGAGGATCGTGGCCAGCAGCAACGACCAGAGGCGGCTGGGGCGGAGCCTGCGCATGTGTCCTCCTTCGAGAGGTCCTGCGGGGTGGGCGGATCCATCGTCGGGAGGTCGCGCGGCCCCGGCAAGAACCTGGCGCCAGGCCTTCGCGGACTGTGAACGGCAGGATCCGGTGAACAGCGGGTGACGAGGCAGTGTCGGCGAGTGCTGTGAATGTTTACACTGCTGCTCCAAAGGAGCGTGCGCCCATGATCAAGCCGGTCGAGATCCCTGCGGTGACTCCGGAAGCGTCGTTCGCGGACGCGCTACGGCACGCGATCGCCCGTCGCGGCCTGGCACTGAACAGGATCCGTACGCACCTCGCCGACCGCGGGCTGCAGGTCGGCGTGGCCACGCTCAGCACCTGGCAGAGCGGCCGCCGGGTCCCGCGTGAGGATTCGCTCGCGACCGTGACCGCGCTGGAGGAGCTGCTGCAGCTCCCGCCGGGCTGGCTCACCGTACGCATTCCCCCCGCGCGCACCGAGTCCGCTCCACAGCCGTACGCGGTGGTGGACTACGCCGAGGCACTGACTCGGCTGCTCGACCGGCTGCGGCGCGATGCCCACGGACGGCTGCGGAACGTGACGGTCCTCGAGGAGGTCCGGATCGGCGCGGACCGGAGCTCGCTGCGCCGCCGCGTGACGCAGAGCGTGGTCGCCGTGCAGCCGGTGGATCGGCTGATCATCGCGCACCAGGGCGAGCCCGGCTGCGATGCCGAGCAGCTTGCGCTGCGGGTGCTGAGCGGCTGCCGTACGGGCCGGATCGCCCGCTCCGCCGAGGCCGGTGCGCTGCTCGGCGAGCTGCTGCTCGATCGGGTCCTCGCGGTCGGCGAGACGGCCGTCGTGCACTACGAGGTCGAGGACCGTACGGGGCTGGCGACCACGGAGTACCAGCGGTTCAGTGAATGGGGCGGGATGCACTATGTGCTCGAGGTCCAGTTCGACCGCGCAGCGCTCCCGGTCCGCGTCCACGAGCTCCGGCGCCGCAACACCTCGGGACCGGACCTGATGCGTCGCGACCTGATGCTCACCCCGGACGCCCGCGTCCACGTCATCGAACCCTCCGCCGCCCCCGGCACCGTCGGCATCGCCTGGGAGTGGGACTAGATCTTGAAGCCGGCGTGGACGTGGTCGTGGTGGGTGCGGTCGGAGAAGTAGGCGGGGCCGGAGAGTTTGTAGGGGCCGCCAACGTTGTACGAGCCGAGGTTCTCGGCGGCGCGCATGTACGAGGTGACCAGTGAACGGGGCGTCGACGGGGACACGACGGCGTGGCCGTTGATCTGCCAGGTGTCGAACGCTCGGCCTTTCGGGTGATCGCTGGGGCGATCGGTGCCGAAGACATCGATCGGGTGGCCCGAACGGATCACGCTGATCCCGATGCGGTACGCCTTCGCGAGCTGCAGCATCGTGGTCAGGACGGAGTCGTGCACCTGCCCGGACCGGATGTCTGCCGCGGACGCGGGCGGCAGCGTGATCCGATCGCTGGCGAGGACCTGGCGCGCGGTTGACGAGAGGTTGGCCGCCGCCTTGCCTGGCTGGGCTGGGTGCGTCGCGGTGACGCGCCAGATCCCGCGGGATTTGCTGAGGCGTACGTCGACCGTCGTGCCGCTCGTCCGCACGCGACCACCGGAAATCATGTAGACGCGGCACGGGACGAGCACGCTGGCGGTGTCGCTCAGGATGCCGCCGTACTGCGCGTCGATCACCTCCACCACACCGCGAGTACCGCGCGGACGCAGCAAGTCCTGAACGGCAGCCACCGCAACCCGCTTCGCGGCAGGCTCGATCTCCCCCGCACCAGGAGTCCACAGCCGCACGGACGGCAACACCACCGTCGGCGTACGAGGCGCCGTCGCCGTAGAGCTGGTTGCAGCCGTGGGCGTCGGAGCCGACGTGCCACCGCTCCCCGTCCCACCGCTCGAGCCGCCGGAGCCGGCCAGTGCGCCCACGCCGGCGATCAGCAGTCCGCGCCGTCCCAATCCACCCATACCCGCAGTCTGCCCCGCCACCCCAAGGGGGCGTGAACAAGGCTGCGGGCTACTGCGTTACGCGGTAGACGTCGAAGACACCCTCCACGGAGCGCACCGCCTTGAGCACGTGGCCCAGGTGGGTCGGATCGCCCATCTCGAAGGTG
>DASSDE010000688.1:0-2011 GCA_035697365.1 Kribbella sp.
AGTTGGAAGCGGTGGCCGAAGGCTGCGCGAGGCGGCCTGTCGTCCACTGTCGCTCCGAGGCGCATTGCCGGCCGACTGTGTTGGCTCTTGACGTGACCCGCGACACAGCGTACGTTCATTTTTCGTAATTCAGAAGTTAAGTTCCACAATACGGAAGACAACCAGATGAGTCACCCGCTTCC
The DNA here is from genome assembly GCA_035697365.1 of Kribbella sp. Lineage (GTDB taxonomy): Bacteria > Actinomycetota > Actinomycetes > Propionibacteriales > Kribbellaceae > Kribbella. The sequence continues at coordinate 183 of DASSDE010000688.1, forward strand.
CTACGAAGTCAACTGCTCGATTCTGTTCACCGAGCTGCCGCTGCTCGAGCGACCGGCCGCGGTCAAGCGAGCCGGGTTCGACGGCTTGGAGTTCTGGTGGCCGTTCGCCCAGGCGGTGCCCGCCGACAAGGACATCGACGCATTCGTCGCCGCTGTCCGGGACGCGGGCGTGCAGTTGGTGGGCCTGAACTTCTTCGCCGGCGATATGCCCGGTGGCGATCGAGGCCTCGTGTCGTGGCCCGGGCGCGCCGCGGAGTTCCGCGACAACATCGACGTCACGGTCGGCATCGGCGAGCGCCTCGGCACCCAGGGGTTCAACGCCCTGTACGGGAACCGCGTCGACGGCGCCACCGAGCAGGAACAGGACGAGATCGCGGTCGAGAACCTCGGGCTGGCCGCGCAGGCTGCCGCTCGGATCGGCGCCACGGTCCTCGTCGAGCCGGTCAGCGGCGCCGAACGGTACCCGCTGAAGCTCGCGGCCGACGCGCTCGGCGTGATCGATCGCGTCCAGGCCGCGTACGACGTACCGAACGTCGGCCTGCTCGCGGACCTGTACCACCTTGCGGTCAACGGCGACGACGTCGACCGGGTGATCGCCGGCCACGCCGACCGGGTCGCCCACGTACAGATCGCCGACCATCCGGGACGCAACGAGCCCGGCACCGGCACGCTCCCGCTCGACCGTCAGCTCGAAGCCCTGGAGTCCCACGGCTACGACGGCTGGGTCGGGCTCGAGTACAAGCCGTCCACCACCTCAGACGCAAGCTTCGGCTGGCTGCCGTTCGAGCGCCGCTGAGCCTGATCCCCAGGAGACGAATCATGACCAACATCGCCTTCATCGGCCTCGGCATCATGGGCAACCCGATGTCCGTCCACCTCGCCAACGCCGGGCACACCGTGGCCGGCCTCGACCGGGCGCCGGAGCGTGCCGAAGCGCTGATCGCCGCCGGGGGGCGCGCGGCGACCTCGATCGCCGACGCGGTCAAGGGCGCCGACGTGATCTGCGTGATGGTGCCCGACTCGCCGGACGTCCAGGACGTCCTCGAAGGCGAGAGCGGCGTGTTCCAGAACGCGGAGACCGGCTCGCTGATCATCGACTTCTCGAGCATCCGGCCGGACGTCACGCAGCAGCTCGCCGAGCAGGCTCGCGCGCTCGGCTTCCGGCTGCTCGACGCGCCGGTCTCCGGTGGCGAGGCCGGTGCGAAGAACGCTGCGCTGTCGATCATGGTCGGCGGCGAGGCGGACGACTTCGCCGTCGCCAAGCCGCTGTTCGACACGGTCGGCAAGACGGTCGTACACGTCGGCCCGAGCGGCTCCGGCCAGACCGTGAAGGCCGCCAACCAGCTGATCGTCGCCGCGAACATCCAGGCGGTCTCCGAAGCGGTCGTCTTCCTGGAGGCGTACGGCGTCGACACCAAGGCCGCGCTCGAGGTTCTCGGAGGAGGGCTGGCCGGTTCGACCGTACTGAACCAGAAGAAGGAGAACATGCTGTCGCGCTCCTTCGAGCCCGGCTTCCGGATCGACCTGCACCACAAGGACATGGGCATCGTCACTGCCGCCGCGCGCGAGGCGGGCGTCGTCGTACCGCTCGGCGCGCTGGTGGCGCAGCTGGTCGCATCGGCCCGGGCGAACGGTGACGGCGGCCTCGACCACTCGGCGCTGCTCCGCGGCGTGGAGCGGCTGTCCGGAAAGGACGTCGGCTGATGGCTCGTATGCGGGCGGTCGATGCCGCCGTACTGATCTTGGAGAAGGAAGGGTCGACGCAGGCGTTCGGGCTGCCCGGTGCCGCGATCAACCCGTTCTACAGCGCGATCCGCGCGCACGGCGGC
>DASSDE010000689.1:0-3064 GCA_035697365.1 Kribbella sp.
GGCATCGGGCTGTACGTCAGCCTCCTGCACCACGTGACCGACCTGCAGACGCCCGTCCAGCAGTCCGTCGCGCTGTGGGGCCAGCTCACCGGCGAGGCACCGCTCGACCTCGACGACGACGGCCGCATCCGCCTCGACCGGTGGGAGCTGTCCGACGAGGTTCAGGACGCCGTACGGGCGCTGTGGGAGTCCGCGACCCAGGACAACGTCGCCGAGGTCGCGGACGCCGCCTGGTTCCTGGCCGAAGTACGCCGGCTGTACGGCTTCGACGTACCGGGAGTGGACTACGCCGCCGAGACCGAGGTCGACGTCGAGTGGCCCACGGCAACAACTGGAGCCTGACGACTAGAGGGGCTTGAACGAGACCATCTCGAGGACGAGGTCGGCCGCTTCGTCCGAGGCGTTGAGGTCGACGGATGCGGTGATGCGCCAGTCGTGGTTGCCCTCGGGGTCGTCGATGATCTGCTGGACCTCCCAGTAGCCCGGGTGCTCCTCGACCATGAACAGCGCCGGCCCGCGCGCAGCGGGGCCGGTACCGACCACGTCGTGCTCGGCGTAGTAGGCGGTACCGGCCTCGGCCCAGCGGCCCGCGTCCCAGCCGGCCTCGCTGTCGAGCTGACCCAGCTCGGCCCACCGGTGCAGCGCAAGCAGCTCCACGCGGCGGAACATCGCGTTCCGGACCAGGACGCGGAAAGCCCTGCTGTTCAAGGTGATCCGGCGCGGACCGGCCGGCACCGGCGCGACCACCTCGTCGGTGCTCGGGTTGGTGAGCTCCTCCCACTCGTCGAGCAGGCTGGAGTCGGTCTGCCGGACGATCTCGCCGAGCCACTCGATCAGGTCGGTGAGATCCTCGTTCACCTTGTCCGGCGGCACGGTCTGTCGGAGCGCCTTGTACACATCGCTCAGGTAGCGCAGAACGATGCCTTCCGAGCGTGCGAGGCCGTAGTACTGGATGAACTCGCCGAACGTCATCGCCCGCTCGAACATGTCCCGGACCACGGACTTCGGGGAGAGGCCGGCCTCGGCGATCCAGGGATGCGTCTGCCGGTACATCTCGAACGTTGCCTCCAGCAACTCTTCGAGCGGCTTCGGCCAGCTGATCTCGTCGAGCAGCTCCATCCGTTCCTCGTACTCGATGCCGTCGGCCTTCATGCCCTGCACGGCCTCGCCCTTGGCGTGGTGCAGCTGCGCCAGCAGGATCGCGCGCGGATCCTCCAGTGTCGCCTCCACCACCGACACCACGTCGAGCGCGTAGACCGGGTCGGCGGGGTCGAGCAGATCCAATGCCGCCAGCGCGAACGTGGACAGCGGCTGGTTCAGCGAGAAGTCCTTCTGCAGATCGACGGTCAGCCGCAGGGACCGGCCGTTCTCGTCGGGCTCGTCGAGCCGCTCGACCACGCCCGCGGTCAGCAGCGTGCGGTAGATCTGGATCGCGCGGCGGATCAGCCGGAGCTGGGCGCGGGAGTCCTCATGGTTGTCCTGCAGCAGGTGGCGCATGCTCGTGAACGCGTCGCCGTCGCGAGCGATCACGTTCAGCAGCATGGCGTGGCTGACCCGCATCCGGGACTGCAGCGCCTCCGGCTCGGCCGCGACCAGCCGGTCGAACGTGTCCTCGCCCCAGGTGACGAAACCCTCCGGCGGCTTCTTCCGCTGGACGCGGCGCTGCTTCTTCGGGTCGTCACCGGCCTTCGCGAGCAGCTTCACGTTCTCCACGACGTGGTCGGGCGCCTGCACCACGACCGTGCCGGACGTGTCGTACCCGGCGCGGCCGGCGCGGCCCGCGATCTGGTGGAACTCGCGCGCCTTCAGGATCCGCTGCCGGCGTCCGTCGTATTTGCTCAGCGCGGTCAGCAGGACCGTACGGATCGGGACGTTGATGCCGACGCCGAGCGTGTCCGTACCGCAGATCACCTTCAGTAGGCCTGCTTGGGCGAGCTGCTCGACGAGCCGCCGGTACTTCGGCAGCATCCCGGCGTGGTGGACGCCGATCCCGTGCATGATCAGGCGCTGCAGCGTCTTGCCGAAGCCGGGGCTGAACCGGAAGTGCCCGATCAGCTCCTTGATCTTGTCCTTCTCTTCCTTCGTACAGACGTTGATGCTGGTCAGCGCCTGAGCGCGTTCCAGGGCTGCCGCCTGCGTGAAGTGCACGACGTAGACCGGCGCCTGGTGAGTCACCAGCAGTTCGGTGAGCGTCTCGTGCAGTGGCGTGGTGACGTACTTGTACAGCAACGGCACCGGGCGCTCGCCGGACGCGACGATCGCGGTCGGGCGGCCGGTCCTGCGGGACAGGTCGATCTTGAAGCGCTCGACGTCGCCGAGGGTCGCGGACATCAAGATGAACTGGGCCTTCGGCAGTTCGAGCAGCGGCACCTGCCACGCCCAGCCGCGGTCCGGCTCGGAGTAGAAGTGGAACTCGTCCATCACGACCTGGCCGACGTCGGCGTCCGATCCTTCACGGAGGGCGATGTTGGCGAGGACTTCCGCCGTGCAACAGATGATCGGGGCGGCGGCGTTGACAGCCGCGTCGCCGGTCAGCATGCCGACCTTGTCCGCGCCGAACACGTCGCAGAGCGCGAAGAACTTCTCCGACACCAGCGCCTTGATCGGCGCGGTGTAGAACGTGCGCTGCCCGTTCGCGAGCGCGGCGAAGTGGGCGCCGGTCGCCACCAGGCTCTTCCCGGAGCCGGTCGGCGTCGACAGGATCACGTTCGATCCCGTCATCACCTCGATCAACGCCTCTTCCTGAGCCGGGTAGAGCGAGATCCCCTGCTCCCCCACCCACCCCTGAAAGGCGTCGAACAGGTCATCAGCCTCGGTGGTCCCCGGCAACTTCTCGGTAAGCGTCATCACCCCCATTCTCCCCGACCAACCAACCCGCCCCGTTCGCCGGGTCGTCCCACCCGCTGCGCCCAGCCCTCCGCTGCCGACGTGCCGTTCGGCTCGCGGTGTGGGCCGTTGGGCGACAGAATCTTTGCAAACGATTGCATGCATGGGTATTCGGAGGTGAGTTGATTCTCATGAGACTGACAGGGCGCCGGATCGGCGCGAGTTTGCTGGTGACAGT
>DASSDE010000690.1:0-3452 GCA_035697365.1 Kribbella sp.
CATACTTCTCCGGTGGTGTGAAGCCGGTCCGGATCTGGCTGAGCGAGGAGTACACCCGCGCGGCCCCCGGCGGTACCGGCCCGGCGAAGACCGGCGGCAACTACGCGTCGTCGCTGCTCGCCCAGGCCGAGGCGATCGAGCAGGGCTGCGACCAGGTCGCGTTCCTCGACGCGGTCGAGAAGAAGTGGGTCGAGGAGCTCGGCGGGATGAACCTGTACTTCGTCCTCGACGACAACTCGGTGGTCACGCCGGAGCTGTCCGGCACGATCCTCGAGGGCGTCACCCGGGACTCGATCCTGAAGCTGGTCACCGACCTCGGCTACCACGTCACCGAGCGGAAGATCTCGGTCGACGAGTGGCGCGAAGGCGCGGCGTCGGGCAAGGTGCGCGAGGTGTTCGCCTGCGGCACGGCCGCGGTCGTCACCCCGGTCGCCTCGCTGAAGTGGAAGGACGGCGAGACCGTGATCGGCGACGGCAACGGCGGCCCGGTCACCGCGGCCGTCCGCTCGGCCCTCCTCGACGTCCAGTACGGCCGTGCAGTCGACCCCCACGGCTGGATGACCCGCATCTCCTGACCCCTGTACTTGCGCCGGCGTCCGAAGAACTGTGGCTTACCACCCACAGTTCTTCGGACGCTGTGGTTTCAGGGGCGGCGTTTTGTCTCGTACCAGCCGACGTGGTTGATGACGGCCAGCAGGAGCCACAGGCCGATCGCGAGGAACGGCGCTCCGGTCCAGCTGATGTCCTCCGAGCGGCCGGCGTCCGGCTTCAGCAGCACGATCACGATCGTGTCCACGAGTCCGGCGTACGCGCAGGCGAACGCGGCGATCTTCGTGGGCGTGGCGAGGGCTACCACGGCGAGGGCGATGCACAGGATGAACAGCCAGTTGGCCGCGCTGCCGAGGATCTCCGCGTCCTTGGCCAGGCCGAAGCCGCTGTGGATCTGCAGCGTGCCGCGGCCGTACTCGCGGGTCAGCCAGGTCGGCGTCAGCGTGATCAGCACCGCGAGCGCCGTGGCGTAGCTCAGGAGCTGGAAGCGCAGCTCCTGGAGACCGTCAGTACCGCGGGGCGGTAGCGGAGCCTTCAGTACGTTCAGGTCCGCGTCGTCAGACTCACTCACGGGTCGTTCCTGTTCTGCAGTAGTTGTTTCACAGAATCTTTTCAGGTCTGAGGGTCGGACTGTTGGTCGCTGCGGCGCCGGGCTGTTCGGTAGGGTCGGGCGCTATGAGCAGCTTCCCGGACGAGGTCGAGGGCTACTACGCGGAGCTGGCCGAGCGGCGCGGATGGCCGGCGGCAACCATCGCGGCGATCCGGGCGACGGTCGAGCTGATCCGGGACCTCGACCGCGGGACGGCGCCGCGGACGTACGGAGCCGCCGTGGACGACTACGGGACCGACTGGCTGTTCGAGGCCGTCTGGCACGAGCAGGAATGGGTCGTCGTCCGGCAACTCGGTGCCGGCGAGGACGGCGAGGTCACCCGGTACTGGTGGCAGCGCCTCGAGGACGACGAGGGCATGCTCACCGAGCAGGCACTCGACCGCGACGAGTGGGGCCTGCGGCCACTGTCCCGCGAGGACTTCTACACCGCCTGGGACGACCCGGGCTGGTCCCTTACCGCCTGAACTCCAGTACCCCTTTGCGTACTGAATGGTCGGGATGCGAGACACCGGCGTCATGGTCCGGACATTGTGTGGCAGACTGCAAAACGTCATGAAGAACCATCGGGTGATTATTCCCTAGGCGCGCTCAGCCAGCTGTACCTGAGCGCGCAGACCTCTCGCACCTTGCGGGAGGTTTTTTGTTTGCCTCGCCAACGAACAGCCACACCCCCTCCGGAAGGCCGACCCGAATGACTATCTCGGACGATTTCCACGTGTACGACACCACCCTGCGCGACGGCGCGCAGCAGGAGGGTCTGGCGCTGTCCGTGGCCGACAAGATCGCCATTGCGCAGCACCTGGACGAGTTGGGGGTCGGTTTTATCGAGGGCGGCTGGCCGGGCGCCGTACCGAAGGACACCGAGTTCTTCGAGCGGGCGCGGACCGAGCTGCACCTGCGGAACGCGACGTTCGCGGCGTTCGGGGCGACCCGCAAGCCCGAGACCGCGGCCGCCGACGACCCGCAGGTCGCCGCGCTGCGGGACTCCGGCGCGGACGTCGTCACACTCGTTGCCAAGAGCCACGACGCGCACGTCGAGCGGGCGCTGCGGACGACGCTCGACGAGAACCTCAGGATGGTGGCTGACACGGTCGCGCACCTGCGGGAGCACGGGCAACGGGTCTTCCTGGACACAGAGCACTTCTTCGACGGCTACCACGCCAACCGTGCGTACGCGCTGGAAGTGGTACGGGTCGCCGTCGAGGCCGGCGCCGACGTGGTGGCGTTGTGCGACACCAACGGAGGCACTCTGCCCCGGGAGTTGCAGGACGTCGTCCGCGACGTCCTCGAATCGACAGGGGCCCGGCTCGGCATCCACTGTCACAACGACGCCGGCTGCGCGGTGGCGAACTCGATCGCCGCTGTCGAGGCCGGCGTCACGCACGTCCAGGGCACGATCAACGGGTACGGCGAGCGCACCGGGAACGCGGACCTGCTGGCGATCGTCGCGAACCTCGAGCTCAAGCGCGGCATGGAGCTGCTGCCCGCGGGCAGCCTGGCCGAGTCGTTCCGGATCGCGCACGCCATCGCCGAGGTCACCAACGTGCCGCCGTCCAGCCGGGCGCCGTACGTCGGGCTCTCGGCGTTCGCGCACAAGGCCGGACTGCACGCCAGCGCGATCAAGGTGGACCCGGACCTCTACCAGCACACGGATCCGGCGCGGGTCGGCAACGACATGCGGATGCTCGTGTCGGAGATGGCCGGCCGGGCGAGCGTGGAGCTGAAGGGCCGCGAGCTCGGGTTCGACCTCAGCAACGACCGCGACCTGGTCAGCCGGGTGACCGAGCGGGTGAAGGAGCTGGAGGCGCGCGGGTACACGTTCGAGGCGGCCGATGCGTCGTTCTCGCTGCTGCTCACCGAGGAGGTCGACGGCAAGCGGCCGAGCTATTTCGACGTCGAGTCCTGGCGGGTGATCACCGAGTCGCGCGCCGAGGGTGAGGCGGTCTCGGAATCGACGGTCAAGCTGGTCGCCGGGGGAGAGCGGGAGATCGTCACCGGCGAGGGCAACGGGCCGGTGAACGCGCTCGACCACGCGCTGCGGACCGCGATCGAGCGCGCGTATCCGGCGGTGAACAAGTTCGAGCTGGTCGACTACAAGGTCCGCATCCTCGACCAGGGCCACGGGACGGACGCGGTGATCAGAGTCCTGATTGAGACCGCCGACGGCGAGGGCGCGTGGGTGACGGTCGGCGTCGGGCACAACATCGTCGAGGCGTCCTGGGAGGCCCTGGTCGACGGCTTCACCTTCGGCCTGCTGCGCCACAAGGAGGTGGCCCGATGAGTCTCCTCGCTG
>DASSDE010000691.1:0-3437 GCA_035697365.1 Kribbella sp.
CACAGCATCAGGGTGTCGAGCGGGCCGATGAGCTGACGCAGGTACACCGTTGCGGTCACCACGGCTCCGAGGCTGATCAGGTCGTTCGAGTACAGCGCACCGCCGACGAGGAGGACCATCACCATCGGAAGCGCGAGCGAGACCTCCGACCACGGGAACAGGACGGTGCGCAGCCACAACGCGCCGAGCCGCGCGGTCCGGGCTTGTGCGATCGCGGCCTCGGTCGTCTCGGTCCGGCGATGCTCCAGGGCCAGCAGCTCGACCGTACGGGCGCCCTTCGCCGTACTGGCGACGACATCGGCCAGGTCCGCGCCGGTCGCGGCGACGGAGAGGTACGCCGGGCGGGCGCGCCGCAGGTACCAGCGCACCGCGACGCCGACTCCGACCAGGCAGACCAGCCCGCACAGCCCGAGGCGGGGATCAAGGACGAGCACCGCGACGATCAGGAACAGTGCGTGGATGATCGCCACCAGGACCTCGGGCACAGCCGAACGCATCGTCGATGCGACCAGCGACGCATCAGTACTGCCGCGCGCGATCAGATCGCCGGCGGGAAGATGATCCGCGGTCCGTGCAGGCAACGCGAGGGTCCGGCGCAAGAACCGTTCCCGGACCCGCGCCGCCGTCCGCTCGCCGAACCGGTAGCCGATCGTCAGCGCCCACCACGTCAGCAGTGTCTGCACGATCGTGAACACCAGAGCCCCGAACGCGAGCCGATCGACCGCGCCGAGAACATCACCGGAGCCGTCGCCGGAGCCGGCCCGGATCGTGTCGATGATCCGGCCGAGCAGCCACGGCGCGATCAGGCCGGCCGCGGACGCGAGGCCGTTCACCACGATGATCGCGACCACGGCGCGCCGGTCCGCGCCCAGGTCGCGGATCGCCGCCGTACGCACCTCGGCCGGGTCCGCGACCGGCAGCTGCCTACTCATCGTCGTCCTGGGCGCGGGACACCAGATCGCGGTAGTACGGATCGGTGCGCAGGAGATCGGCGTGTGTCCCGGCCGCTGACAGCTTGCCGTCGACGAGCACGAGCACCTCGTCGGCGCGGTCGAGCACGAGTGGCGATGAGGTCGTGATCAGGGTGGTGCGGTCCTGGCGGGCCTCGCGGATCCGGTCGACGACGGCCGCTTCGGTGTTCGCGTCGAGGGCCGAGGTCGGGTCGACGGCGAGCAGTACGTCGGGTGCCGCGTAGACGGCGCGCGCGAGCCGGATGCGCTGACGCTGGCCGCCGGACAGGTCCGTACCACCGGCAGCGAGCGTCGCGTCCAGACCGTCGGGCAACGCCTCCACGACGTCATCGGCGACCGCGATACGCAGCGCCGTACGGATCCGCTCGTCGTCAGGGTCGAGGCGTCCCGCGACGACGTCCCGAACGGTGCCGGCGAAGATCTCCGCATCGTTGTCGGCGACAACCAATCGGTGCCGCAGGTCCGCGCGCGCGGCCTCGGCCAGCCGCACCCCTGACCACGTGACGCCGGCATCGGTGTTCAGTTGCCCGAGTCGCTCGACCACCGCGATCGCCTCCGCCGGGCGGGCTGTGACCAGTGCCGTCAGCAGCCCCGGGCGAACGACCACACCGGATTCAGGATCGATCAGCGGGCCGCCGCCGGACGGGATCGGCGTCGCATCGTGGTTGCTGGCGCGGGGGAGCGGCAGGTTGAGGAGATCGATGATCCGGCGACCGGCGACGCGGGCGCGGGCGATGTCGCCCCCGCCCTCGATGAAGAAGGACACGGGGACGACCAGTACGGCGACGTACCCGTACACGGCGACGAGCTCGCCGATCGTGATGTCTCCGGTCGCTGCCATCCGCGCGGACAGCCAGACGACCGCGGCGAGGAAGAGTGCGGGCAGACCGGTCGACAAGGCGCCGACCCAGCTGGCGGGTCCGGCGACGCGGTAGCCGTGGCCCACCAGCCTTTGTGATTCCTGGCCGTAGCGTTCGGCGACGAAGGTCTTGCCGCCAAGGCCGTTGAGGACGCGTAGGCCGGCCAGTATGTCGACGAGGCGGGTGGTCAGACTTCCCTGGTGGACGCGGTACGTGCCGCCGGTGCGTTCGATGCGCTGCAGGAACGGGCCGACCGCGACGGCTAGCAGTGGTACGCCGGCGAGGATGACTGCGGCGAGCAGCGGGGAGGTCGTGAACAGTACGACGGCGATGACGGCGTACGCGACGACTGCCCCGACGCCAGGACCGGTCACAGTGAGCGCCTGCGCGACCGTGTACACGTCGCTGATGCCGACCGTGACCACCTCGCCGGCGCTCATCCGCCGACTCAGCGATGCACCGAGACGCGACGTGTGCCAGACCGTCGCACGGACCGAACGGAACGACGCGTCCATCCGGATCTTGGTCATCGTCCGATGCCGCGCAATCCCCAGCAGCGCGTTGAGCACGCTGACTGCGAGCAGTACGAGAGCCCACTTGACCAGCGCAGGCGTATCGCTCGCGACCAGCCCGTCGTCCACCGCCCGCGACAACACCCACGGCGGCACAGCAAGACCGACTGTCCAGCACACTCCGAACACCGTCCCGAACGCGACCCGCCGCCCCTGCGACCGCGTCAGCCACCACATGAACCGAACCGGCCCTGCCAGATCCCGAGCCCCCGGCGGCGCCCACGTCTCACCCATCCGGTCCAACCACCCACGAACCCCCGCCACCCCATCACCCCCAGGCCGCCAGCTCGTGATCCGTTTCACAAACCTACTACACAACCACTCCACTTACGCTGCGGGAGTGGCTTCCCAATACAGCGGTGACGACTTCTACTGCGACGTGGCGATCCCGGCACCGGAACGGCTGGACGTGGTGCACGAGGACGATCTGGTCCTCGCGTTCCACCACACCCGGCCGTACTGGCGGACCCACATCGTCGTCGTACCGAAGCAGCACATCCCCTCATTCACCACACTGACCTCGTCCGACGAGAAGGTTGGACGTCGGCTGTTCGCGGTTGTCCAGGCGATCGCGACGGAGACGGAGCGTACGACGGGCGCTGCTGCCGTCCTGACGAATCTCGGTGAGTATCAGGACTCCAAGCACCTACACATCCACGTGCACAGCGGGCCCCGCACCTGAGCGGCACACCAGGTGGAGGAACGAGGGGATTCGGGACCACTTGTTGGTGGGGTCTTCGGCTGAGTGTTCTCGGAGTTGTTCGATGACGAAGCCGGCAGTCGTCAGGGCGTCGGTGTAGGTCTGCAGGGGGCGGTGAATTCCGTGGTACGTCATGGAAAGGTCCTCGCGGGTGCGGACGGTGGTGAAGTGCCGCGGCGCGGTGTAGGAATCTCGGATGACGAACGGTGGGTTCTCGTCGGCGGTGTCCTGATCGAAACGGCCGGCCGAGTTCAGCGGGTGCGAGACAGCGATCACGAACTTCCCGTCGTCCACGAGAACCCTGCCGACCTCACGGATCGCCAGCACGGCGTCG
>DASSDE010000692.1:0-4498 GCA_035697365.1 Kribbella sp.
CGAGGACATCGAGACCCGTCAGATCAAAGGTGAGGACAAGACCTATCTGGTCTTGAGGATCGTCGCTCAGAACGACCTGGTCGTCCGGGTCCCCGCGTGCAACCTCGATCTCGTCGGCGTGCGTGACGTCGTGGATCAGGCCGGCCTGGAGCGCGTCTTCGACGTGCTGCGTGCACCGCACACGGAGGAGCCGACCAACTGGTCGCGACGCTACAAGGCGAACCTGGAGAAGCTGCATTCCGGTGATGTTCTGAAGGTGGCAGAGGTCGTCCGCGACCTGTGGCGCCGTGAGCGTGACCGGGGCCTGTCCGCCGGTGAGAAGCGGATGCTGGCGAAGGCTCGCCAGATCCTGGTTTCGGAGCTGGCGCTGGCCGAGCACACCAACGAGGACAAGGCCGAGGCCATCCTCGACGAGGTCCTCGCTTCCTGAAGACCGTTCAGTAGCCGACGGCGTAGTCCCGCATGAGTAGCGCGGTCGTGATTCCTGCGGCCGGGTTGGGGCTGCGGCTCGGTGGTGAGATTCCGAAGGCGTTTCGAGAGGTCGGTGGCGACTCGCTGCTGGTCCACGCGGTGCGTGGGCTGAAGGCAGCGGCCGCTGCCGACCTCGTCTGTTTCGTGGTCGCGGTGCCTCCGGGCGCCGAGGAGACGGTCACCAAGGAGCTCGAGCCGTACGTCGGTGACGCCCGGCTGCTCGTGGTGGCCGGCGGCGCCGAACGTCCGGACTCGGTCCGGGCGGCTCTCGACGTGCTGCCGGAGGCCGGGATCGACTGCATCCTGGTGCACGACGCCGCGCGGGCGTTCGTGCCTGTCGACGCGATCGAGCGCGTGGTTGCGGCGGTACGTGCCGGTGCCGACGCTGTCGTACCGGTGGTGCCGGTGACCGACACGATCAAGGTGGTCGGTCCGGGTGGCGCGGTGGTCGACACGCCCGACCGTTCGACGCTTGTTGCCGTTCAGACGCCGCAGGGGTTCGCCCCCGGTGTGCTGCGGCGCGCGCATGCCGCGGGCGCTGATGCGGGCGTGACCGACGACGCGATGATGTGTGAGCGGATGGGCGTCACCGTGCAGACGGTGGAGGGATCGCCCGATGCGTTCAAGGTGACCCGGCCCCAGGACCTGCTGCTGGCCGAGGCGCTGCTCGCGGAGAGAGGGCTGCGGTGAAGCTTCCACGCGTCGGCAACGGTATCGACGTACATCCGCTGGAGCCGGGCCGCCCGATGTGGCTCGCCGGTCTGCACTGGCCCGAGGAGACCTCTGGCCCGTCGGGACACTCTGACGGCGACGTGGCGGCGCATGCGATCTGCGACGCGCTGTTGAGTGCTGCCCGGTTGGGCGATCTCGGCTCCAACTTCGGGACGTCGGAGCCGGAGTGGGCAGGCGCATCCGGTGCCGCGCTGCTGGCGGAGGCGGCGCGCCGGGTCCGGGCCGCGGGCTTCGAGATCGGCAACGTCTCGGTCCAGGTCGTTGCCAACCGCCCGCGGTTTGCAGCCCGCCGCGCCGAGGCGGAGAAGGCACTGAGCGCGGCGTGCGACGCCGAGGTGTCGGTGAGCGCCACCACCACCGACGGCCTGGGCCTCACCGGCCGAGGCGAAGGCATCGCCGCCTTCGCCACAGCCCTCATCTACTGACTGCAGCTACGGGCCTGAGCTGTAGCCCGGGTTTGCGACGTGGGGTACGTTTCCGCGTCGGCGGCGGTTGGTGACTGCGGCCGCGGCAACGATGCCGGAGGCACCGAGTAGGCAGAGGATGCTCGCGACAACCTTTGTCGTCACGTGCAGCGGGCCCGCGAACTCCGCGGGCAGCACGTTGTGCGGATCGACGATCAGCTGCACCTGGCCGTTCGGGAAGTGCCGGTAGTCGCCGCTGCTCATGTCGTGGCTGTGTCCGTCAGGGCAGTCCGCGGTGAAGGTCTTCACGCCGGTACCGCGGTAGCCGCGGACGTGGCACGTCATCGGGCGGCCGACGTGCGACAGCAGCAGCGGCGTCGGCGTCATCACCCACGGGATCGCCGCCATCCCGGCCGCGAGCGCGCCGAAGTACCCGAAGTTGCCGCCGCCGAGGGTCGCGATGCCGATCACGAAGAACCCGCAGCCGAGCAGCATCGCGAGCACCGCGAAGATGATGTTGTGCGGCGGCAGCGTGTACAGGGCGCCGGCCACGACGAACAGGACCGCGCCGAGCACGATGTTGCGCCAGGTCGGCCCCTTCGGTGCGCCCGGGCGCCGGAGCCGTCGGCCCGCGACGACCACGATGACCAGCACCAATGCGGTGCCACCGTAGAACTCCAGCGCGATGCGCATTCCGTTCAACGCCTCCGAGGCAGTGGTGGTAGCTCGTACGAGTCCAGCCAGGCGGCGAACAGGTCCCGCAGGGCCTCTTCGTCCGGGCTGAACGTGGTGGCCAGCGCGATGAACTCCGCGGTGCTGACCGATCCGTGCCGATGGGCCTTCGTCCAGGTACGAAGCAGTTCGAAGAACGCATCGTCGCCCAGGTGCTTACGCAGTACGTGCAGGGTGATGGCGCCGCGCTTGTCGAGCCGGTCGTCGAACATCAGCTCCGGACCCGGATCCGACAGCATCAGGTCGTGCGGCAGGCTCTTCAGCCGGCTGTGCGCCTTCGCGACCTGCTGGTCGGCGGACAGACCACCGGACTCCTCCGACCACAGCCACTCGGCGTAGCAGGCGAACCCCTCGTTCAGCCAGATGTGCTGCCAGTTCGACGGGGTCAGGCTGTTGCCGAACCACTGGTGCGCGAGCTCGTGCGCAACCAGCCGCTCGGATCCGCGACGTCCGTCCACATGATTGCTGCCGAACACCGAGATGCCCTGCGCCTCGAGCGGGATCTCGAGCGCATCGTCGGTCACCACGACCGTGTACCCGCCGAACGGGTACGGCCCGAACTGCCGGCAGAACAGCTTCATCATGTTCTGCTGGCGTCCGAAGTCGTGCCGGAACTCGCGGAGCTGCCCGGCCGGGAGCACGCCCCGGATCAGCACCGGCGCGGCGGCCAGGTCCACCTCCTCGTACCGCCCGATCTGCACGGTCGCGAGGTACGTCGCCATCGGCGCCGCCTGGTCGAACACCCACGTCGTCCGGCTGGCCTTCACGCGTCGGGACACCAGCCGTCCGTTCGCGACCACCTGGTACGGCGAGTCCGTGGTGATCGTGATCCGGTAGTGCGCCTTGTCGCCGGGGTGGTCGTTGCACGGGAACCAGGTGGCCGCACCGCTCGGCTGACTGGCGACGATCACACCCTCGGTGAGCTCCTCCCAGCCGAGCTCGCCCCACGGGCTGTCCTCGGGCTTGGGGTTGCCGTTGTACTGGATGTCGATCGAGAACTCGGCGCCGTCCGGGACGTTCGCGGTGATGTGGAGCTTGCCGCCGCGCTGCGTGAAGCGCTGCGGGCGGCGGCCGTTCACGGAGACCTTCGACGCCCGCAGGCCGGACAGGTCGAGGCTGAAACGGCTCAGCTGCTGGGTGGCGACCGCGGTGATCGTCGCCTTGCCGGTCAGCCGGTTGCTGTTGACCCGGTAGTCCAGGTCCAGGTCGTACGACTCGACCTGGTAGCCGGGGTTTCCATGGGTCGGCACATACCGGTCAACCATCAGCCCTGCCAGGGAGCAATGGGGTTCCCCGCCCAGCGCGTACCGGCCGGGACACCTTCACCACGCATCACGAGAGACACCGGGCCGATGGTAGCTCCTGCTCCCACTTCGGCGGCCGGGAGGACGATGCCGTGCGGCCCGAGGGTGGCACCGGGCCCGAAGGTGACTGTGCTCATGGAGAGAACTCGATCATGAAAAAGGTGCGTCTGCAGCACGCAGCCGCGATTCACCGTGGCGCCGTCGCCAAGGGTGATCAGGTCCGCCTCGGGCAGCCAGTACGTCTCGCACCAGACGCCGCGGCCGATCTTCGCGCCCAGCGAGCGGAGCCAGAGGTTCAGTACGGGCGTACCGGCGGCGGCGTTCGCGAACCAGGGCGCGGCGACCAGTTCGACGAAGCTGTCGACCACCTCGTTGCGCCAAACGAACGAGCTCCACAGGGGGTACTCGACCGCGCGCGTCCGGCCGACGATCAGCCACTTCGCGACCGTCGCCATCCCACCCGCGACCGCGCCGGCGGCCAGGATCACCGCGCCGGACAGCAGCAGCGCTGCCCACGGTCCCAGCCAGAGGTCCAGCGCCTGCAGCGCGAACAGCACTCCGAGGGCGATGAGAACGGTACACATCATCGGTATGAACCGGCACAACTCGACCAGTGCGCGCGCGACCTTCAGCTTGCCCGGCGGGTTGTACGTACGGCTCTGATCGCCGGAGACGGCCTGCCGGCGGAGCTTGACGGGCGGGGACCCGAGCCAGGACGTACCGGCCTTGGACTTCTTCGGCGCGGCGGACAGCACCGCGACCAGGCCGTTCTTCGGGACCGAGCGCCCGGGCGCGGTCATCCCGGAGTTGCCGAGGAACGCCCGCTTGCCGACCTTCGCGCCGGCCACGTGCAGC
>DASSDE010000693.1:0-6177 GCA_035697365.1 Kribbella sp.
CCGGACGGCCGCAAGCCCCCGGCCGTCCGCGGCGAGCTGGTCGAACATCGGCCGGGACCGGTGCTCCAGGTACCGCCGGGCGGCCGCCGCGTACAGCTCGTCCTTGCCGCCGAACGCGTTGTAGAGGCTCGACCGGCTCAGCCCGGTGGCCGCGACCACGTCCTGGATCCCGGTCGCCGCACTCCCGCGGCGCCAGAACAGCTGCTCGACGGCGGCCAGCGCCGCCGCCTCGTCGAAATGTTTGACATCCGCCATACCCGGCATCTTATCTTGGAACGACCGATCCAAGATAGCGAGGGAACCGTGATGATCGACGTACTGGTGCTCGATGTCAACGAGACGCTGACCGACCTGGAGCCGCTCCGGGACGGGTTCGAGGCGGTCGGCCTGCCCCGGCACAGCCTCGAGGCCTGGTTCGCGGCGACGCTGCGGGACGGGCTGGCGCTGACCGCTGCCGGTGCCTACGCCAACTTCGGTGAATTGGCCGCCGAGCTCCTCGAGGCGCAGCTCGCCGCGGCCGGCATCGAGCCCACCGCGGAAACGGTCCAGAAAGTACTTTCCGGATTCACCCGGCTGCCCCTGCACCCCGACGTCGCGCCCGGACTGCGGAAGATCCGCGACGCCGGCATCCGGATCGTCTCGCTGACCAACGGCCGGGCGGAAATGTCCGAGAACGTGTTCCGGGACGGCGGCATCCTCTCGCTGCTCGAGCATCGGCTCGACGTGGCGACGCCGCAGCGCTGGAAACCGCACGTTGACGCCTACCGGTACGTGGCCGAGGTCTGCGCCGTGCCCGCGGACCGGATGATGCTCGCCGCGGTGCACCCGTGGGACATCGACGGCGCTCGGCGCGCCGGCTTGCAGACCGCCTACATCGACCGCCGGAACACCCCGTACCCGAAGTCGTTCCTCGCCGCGGACCTTGTCGCCCCGGACTTCGAAGGGCTCGCGAAAGCCCTTCAGGCGAAGGCGAAGTAGCGCAGCCAGAGGTACGGGACCGCGACCAGGATCGTGATCGCGGTCATCACGAGGCCCTTGCGGGTGAAGGTCCAGAAGCTGATCGGATGCCCCGCGCGGAGCGCCAGCCCGATCACCACGACGTTCGCGCTGGCGCCGATCGCGGTGGCGTTGCCGCCGAAGTCGGCGCCGATCGCGAGCGCCCACCAGAGCGCGTGCGCCTGCGCCGGATCGGCGATGCCGTGGGTGAGATCGAGGACAACCGGGCTCATCGTGGCAACGTACGGAATGTTGTCGATGACACCGGACAGCAGCGCGGACACGATCAGCACCAGCATCGTCGCGAACAGCGTACGGCCGCCGGTCAGCGAGCCGACCCAGCCGGCCAGGTGCTCGATGACGCCGGTCTTCACCAGCGCACCGACCATCACGAACAAGCCCGCGAAGAACAACAGCGTCTGCCACTCGACGGCGGACATGTAATCGCGCGTGGGCACCTTCGAGATCAGGACCAGGACGCCGGCGCCGAGCAGGGCCACCACGGACGGCGCGACGTGGAACGCCGCGTGGCCGACGAAACCGGTGAACACCAGCAGGAGCACCACGCCGCACTTGATCAGCAGCCCGCGGTCCTGGATCGCCTCCTTCTCGTTCAGCCGCAGAACGTCGTCCACCCGATCGGGATCGACCGCGAACGAACCCTTGAACAGCCGGGGCAGTACGAGCGTGAACACCAGCAACTCGATCGCGACCAGCGGAGTCAGGTGGATCAGGAAGTCGTTGAAGGTGAGGCCGGAGCGGCTGGCGATGATGATGTTCGGCGGATCACCGATCAGGGTCGCGGCACCGCCGATGTTCGACGCCATCACCTCCGCGATCAGGAACGGGACCGGGTCGATGCCGAGCCGGTCGCAGACCAGCAGCGTGACCGGCGCGATCAGCAGCACCGTGGTCACATTGTCGAGGAATGCCGAGGCGATCGCGGTGATCAGGGTCAGCAGGATCATCACCCGGAGCGGTGATCCCTTGGCGCGTTTGGCCGCCCAGATCGCGACGTACTCGAAGACTCCGGTCCGCCGGAGCACGCCGACGATCACCATCATCCCGAACAGCAGGAACACGACGTCCCAGTCGATCCCGGTGTCCGGCGAGTAGAACGCGTGCTCGGAGTCCGTCACACCGAGCGCCAGCAGGATGCCCGCACCGCCGAGGGTGGCGAGCAATTTGTGGGTCCACTCGGTCGCGATCAGTACGTAGGCGACGACGAAGACCGCGACCGCGACGACCGTCATGCGGCCGCCTCCGCGGTCAGTGCGTGGTGACCGCCAGCTCCAGCAACCGGGACGCGGTGATCGCGCCGATGATCTGCTGGTCGCGAACCACGGCGACCAGCGGGCAGCGCAGCCGGGCCATGATCGCGGCGATCTCGAGCAGCGTGTCGTCGTACGCGACGACCGGGATCTCTCGCGGTTCGTCCGGCAGCAGTTTGCGGACCGACAAGCCGCCCAGTTTGTCCGCCACCCGGTCGGCCAGCGGCTCGTCGATCACCCGGGCCAGCGACGGATCGTCCTGGACGTAGCTCGGGACCAGGAACCGCACCACCTGGGACGCGGGCAGCACGGCGTACGGCGACCCGTCGGGCCGCGTCACGATCAGCCCCGGCAGGCGTTGCGTGGCCAGCAGCCGGACGGCTTCGAGCGCGTCGTCGTCCAGGCTCACGACCGGGAACTCCTCGGCCATCTGCTCTCCGTGCACGCTGCGAGCGTACGCCGGATTCGACGGGACCGGTGATGTCTCTCACAGCGCTCTGACGCGGCACGGCACCTCCGGGGCAACGACAAACCGGCTCGTACCCCAGCGGGAGCACGAGTTTGCCGACCAGACTTCCCGGCGCACCGCGCCCCACCCTGCCGCAAAGACGCTGCCCGGAGCAAACACCAACCGTTAGGGGGTGTCTCCCGATCCCCCGCCGTGGCGAGGAGGTGCTCGGTGCGGTAGCTCGGCGTGCGGGGGCGAAGGTCTCGATGCGGAGCATCGTGGCCTTTGCACCCGTGCGGCGAGGTGCCGTGCCGAGTGCCGCGCAGTAGGCGTGGGATCGGGAGACACCCCCTAGAATGGACAGCGGTGCGCCGGGAAGTCTGGTCGGCTCCGTCCGACCGACCCCGAAACGAAGGGCCGCTGATGAGCCAGCACCCCCGGATCAGGCCGAAGAAGCGCGCGTTCCCCCGCATTCTCGGGCGCGAACGCGCATTCCTCGCCGACACACTGCGCGCCGAGACGACGGGCGGGCTGCTGCTGCTCGCGGCCGCGGTGATCGCACTGGCCTGGGCGAACTCGCCCTGGCAGGACGGCTACCACCACCTGCGCGAGCTCCACCTCGGCCCGCTCACGGTCGAGGGCTGGGCCTCGGACGGTGCACTGACACTGTTCTTCTACCTGGCCGGGGTCGAACTGAAGCGCGAAATGGTCGTCGGCACGCTGTCGAAGCTCAGCGAAGCCGTTGTCCCGGTGGTCGCGGCACTCGCCGGAATGGTGCTTCCGGCAATCATCTACCTGATCACGAACCTGATCGCCGCCGACGGGACGCCACACGGCTGGGCGGTGCCGACAGCAACCGATATCGCCTTCGCGCTGGCCGTTCTCGCCATCGTCGGCTCGTCGCTGCCGAGCGCGTTGCGGGCGTTCCTGCTGACGCTCGCGGTGGTCGACGACTTCGGCGCGATCCTGATCATCGCGGTGTTCTTCTCGCACGGCTTCCACCTGCTGTCGCTGCTCGCAGCCGCCGTGCTGATCGCCGTCTGGTACGTCCTCCAGCGCCGCCGCATCCGTACCCCGTGGCTCTATGTCCCGATCGCGATCGCGGCCTGGTGGTTCATGCACGAGTCCGGGATCCACGCCACGATCGCCGGTGTCGCGCTCGGGCTCGGTACGCGGGTGGTCGCGGATCCGGACGAGGAGCACGCGCCCGCGGAGCGGATCGAGCACCGGTTACGACCGTGGTCCGCGGGCGTCGCCGTACCGCTGTTCGCGCTCTTCGCCGCCGGCGTGACACTGAGTGGCAGCGCCGTCCGGCAGATGCTCACCGACCCGGTGGCGATCGGTGTCGCCACCGGGCTCGTGTTCGGGAAGGCCATCGGAGTCTTCGGCGGCTCCTGGCTGACCGCGCGCTTCACCCGTGCCGAGCTGAACTCGGACCTGGCCTGGCGCGACGTCGGCGCGGTCTCGGTACTGGCCGGGATCGGCTTCACCGTCGCCCTGCTGATCGCACAACTCGCTTTCGGGACCGATGCCGCCCAGGTCGAGCGCGCGAAGGCGGCCGTTCTGATCGCCTCGGTCGTGGCCGCGCTGCTCGCCGCGTTGCTTCTGGCTCGCCGGAACCGCGCGTACGCCGACTGACCGGCGGGCACTGACTGTAGTGTCGGGACACGGACTGGAAGGAGTTGCGATGTCGATGGGGCAGAACGGGGACGAGCCCACGGTCGGTCAGCTGGTCGCGAACGCCAGCAAGGAGCTGTCCAGCCTGGTCCGCAGTGAGCTCGAGCTCGCGAAGACCGAACTGAAGAAGACCGCTGTCGCGGCCGGGACCGGAGCCGGGATGTTCGCGGCGGCCGGGTTCCTGGCGCTGCTGGCGGTCATCCTGCTGTGCATCGCCGCGGCGTACGGACTGACCGCGGCCGGACTGCACCCGGCGATCGCGTTCCTGATCGTGGCCGGTGCCTTCCTGCTGATCGGCGCGATCCTGGTCTTCATCGGGTTGCGGGCGCTGAAGAGCGCGAAGGGCCCGACGCGGACCATCGAGACCTCGAAGGAGTCGGTCGAGGCGCTGAAGGCGATCGGCAAGGGCGACGACGAGGACACGACGTACGCGCTGCCCGAGCCGGGCGTCCGACGCTGAGCCCGGCAGGAGTCGTCGACCTGCTGGTCGACGGCCCCTGGTCGCACTCACTGGTCGCGGCCAACGGGGCCCGGTTCCACGTCGCGGAGTGTGGCGCAGCGGACGATCCACTCGTCCTGTTCCTGCACGGCTTTCCCGAGTTCTGGTGGGCGTGGCGGCATCAGCTGCCCGTGGTCGCCGCAGCTGGGTACCGCGCGGTCGCGATGGACCTGCGTGGGTACGGCGCCAGCGACAAGACGCCCCGTGGGTACGACCCGTACACCGCGGCCGCCGACGTGTCCGGCGTGATCCGCTCGCTCGGTGCGACCGACGCCGTGGTGGTCGGCCACGGCTGGGGCGGATTCATCGGCTGGTCCGCCGCCGTACTGACACCGCGCCAGGTCCGTGGGCTGACAGCGGTATCCGCGCCGCATCCACTGCTGCTGACCCGCTCCGGGCAACCGAAGGCGGTGACGCGGACCGCATGGTTCCAGCTGCCGATCCTGCCCGAGCGCCGGCTGCTCGCCCACGACGGCATCCACATCGAACGCCTGCTTCGCGCCTGGGCCGCACCGGGCGGCACGTTCCCGGACGCGGAGGCGTCGCGGCGGTACCGTGCGGCGCTCCAGGTCTGGCCGGCACCCCACTGTGCGCTCGAGTACCACCGCTGGTTCGCCCGGTCGCGGCTGCGACCGGACGGGCGGAAGTACTCGGCGCGGATGCGGACGCCGGTCGCCGTGCCCGTACTGCAGGTCCAAGGAGCGCAGGACGCGGCGGTGTCACCCACCGCGATAACTCCCCCGAGCCTGGTCACGGCACCGATACGGCACGAACTCATCGCCACGGCCGGTCACTTCCCGCACGAGGAAGCGCCGGCCGTGTTCAACACCCTGCTCCTGGACTGGCTGACCGCTACCCGGTGATCAGCGCTTCCACGGACCCAGGTTCTGCGTGATGACCCAATGCGCACCCCTCGCCTCCACCCGATACCTGGCCGAGACACTGTCGGCACACGCGTTGGGCAGCGTCATCGCGACGTCGACCTCCAGATGGTCGCCCTGGTCGAGCACATCGCTGACGTGGAGGAGGGCAGCCTTGGGGTACGTCCAGCAGCCAACGTTCGGTGCCCCCCTGAGAATCGTCAGGGGGGTGATCCGGATCAGATGGGACTGGATGATCACGCGCTGGTTCGACGAGAACTGCTGACCTGGACGCACCCGCCCCGGTGCAGTACTGGGGCTGTCCACCAGCACCGCCCGCACGAAGGGCTTGATCGTTTTCGGACCTGGCCGCGAGTTCTCGTAGGTCCGGATCGTCAGTCCGATCGCCAGGCCCCAGATATCGGC
>DASSDE010000694.1:0-10440 GCA_035697365.1 Kribbella sp.
TTCGGCGAGAAGCTCGGTCAGGGCCTGACGGTCGCCGAGATCCTGGGCGGCACCCGGCAGGTCGCCGAGGGCGTGAAGTCCTGCGCCTCGATCAGCGAGCTCGCGCACCACCACGACGTCGAGATGCCGATCGCCGAACACGTCACCAAGGTCGTCGCCGGTGAGCTCACCCCGAAGGACATGCTGTTCAGCCTGGTGTCCCGGTCCGCAAAGTCCGAGCGCTGGTGAAGATCCCGCAGACCTTCGCCGAGTGGACCGTCGGTCGTGAAGGCGCCGCGGGCCAGGCCTGGCTCGACGAGCTGCCCGGGATCGTCGAAGATCTGCTGGGGCAGTGGAGCCTGCAGCGGGACGGTGACGTACTGCACGGGCAGGTCGGCGTGGTTGTCCCTGTTGCCGGTGACGCCGTACTGAAGGTGTCGTTCCCGCATCCAGGCAACGTGCACGAGCCGGACGCCTTCGCCGCTTGGGATGGCCGCGGCGCCGTGAAGCTGTACGAGCGCGACGACGCCCGGTACGCCATGCTCCTCGAACGCGCCCACACGAGCACGCTCGTCGAGCACACCGACGGTGTCGCCACGATCGCCGGGAACCTGCTCCGCCAGTTGACGATCCCGGCGCCGGACGGCCTGCCGCGGATGTCGGACAAGGCCGACGACTGGGCCGAGGAACTGCGCAAGGACGCGGCCGAGCTCGATCACCCGCTGCCGGACAGGGTCGTACAGCAGGCGATGGCCGTCGTCGAGGAACTCTGCCGTACGCAGCCGGAGACCGTGGTGCACGGCGACTTCCACCCCCGCAACATCCTGCGCGCCGACCGCGAGCCCTGGCTGGCGGTGGATCCGAAGGGGTACGTCGGCGACCCGGCGTTCGACGCCGGGATCTTCCTCCGCACCCGTGCGTATCACCTGCTCCTCGGGGACGGTCTCGCTGTGGACGATCTGCTGCGGTATCTGCGGACCGAGCTGGAGCAGTTCGCCGAGGCCTCGGGTGTCGACGCCGATCGGATCCGGCGCTGGACCCAGCTGATCGCCGTCCAGGCCTCGTTCTGGGGTCGTCGCAACGGCTTCGGCCGCGCCCGCGGCGGCAGCGAACTCGACCGGGTGATCACCCTGATCGACCAGGTCGCCAGCGCCTGGGGCGAGTAGGCGTGCAGCTCGACGTATATGTCCTGTCGAGCTTGTCCGGGTTGCTAGCTGAGGGTGTGGTTCAGGACGAGGGTGGCGGCGCCGAGGAGGGCTGCGTCGGGGCCGGTCCGGGACGGGACGACGTGCAGGTGGGTTGTGGCCAGGGGCAACGAGCGGGCGTAGATGGTCTCGCGGAGCCCGGCCAGCAGGCTGTCGCCGGCTTGGGCGAGGGAGCCGCCGACCACGATCACCGACGGGTTGAGCAGGCTGACCGCGGCGGCGAGGACGGTGCCGATCTCGCGACCGGCCTGGCGGATCGCCGCGATCGCCTCGGTGTTGCCGGAGCGTACAAGCTCGACGATGTCCTGGCTGGTGTGTACGCCCAGCCGGGCTGCGAGTGCGGCCGCGGACGCGATCGCTTCCAGGCAACCGGTGTTGCCGCAGCGGCACAGCTCGGTGTGGCCGGGCGCCTGGATGTGGCCGATGTCGCCGGCCGATCCCTGCGCCCCACGATGCAGCCGGCCGCCACTGATCACGCCCGCGCCAATGCCGGTGGCAACTTTGACGAACAACAGATGCTCGACATCGGGGTAGGCCGTCGCGTGTTCGCCGAGCGCCATGATGTTCACGTCGTTGTCCACCAGCACCGGCCCGGGAAGCTCCCGGCTCAGTCGGCCGACGACGTCGTAGGAGTCCCAGCCCGGCATGATCGGCGGATGGTTCGGCCTTCCGGTGCTGTGCTCGACCGGACCGGGCAGCCCGACGCCCGTCCCGGCCAGATCGTCCGGCGACCTTCCCGCCGTACGCAACAGAGCTCGTCCTGCCTTCGCGACCGCGGCGAGCACGACCTCGGGTCCCTCGGCGATCGCCAGCTCAGTCGTCGATCGCTCGAGGATCGCGCCGGTCAGATCCGTGAGCGCGACGGACAGATGCGTCGCACCGACGTCGGCGACGAGCACGAGCCGCGCGATCGGGTTGAACCGGAACTGCGCGGGCGGGCGGCCCCCGGTGGACGCGGCCTCGCCCGACGGTACGACGAGCCCCTCCGCGAGCAGCGTCTCGATCCGCCCGGTGACGGTGGAACGGGCCAGCCCGCTGAGCTCGATCAGCTCGGCCCGCGTCCGCGGCTGCCCGTCGCGGAGCAGCCGCAGCACCGGGTCTGCCGTACCGAGATCGCTCATCCACCGGACTTTCGTCGTACTCGCCTGGACTTTTGCTTGACAGGGTTCAAAAGGGTCCCATAACGTCCTTCGACGTGTCCACCAGTGCGAAAAAGCCCAAGCAACGTCTCCGGGTCGGGATCGTCGGCGGCGGGTTCATGGGCCAGGTCCACGGCCGGGCCGCGCTGGTCTCCGGAGCAACGGTCGCCGGTGCGGTCGGTTCGTCGCCCGAGCGCGCGGAGGCTGCGGCCGAGGCGACCGGCGCCGAGCGCGGGTTCGCATCCCTGGACGAACTGCTGGCCTCGGACATCGACGTCGTGCACGTCTGTACGCCGAACAACACCCACCGCGATGTCGCGCTGAAGGCTCTCGACGCGGGCAAGCACGTGGTGTGCGAGAAGCCGCTCGCGACCTCGCTGCAGGACGCGACCGGGCTCCAGGCCGCTGCGGCGGACGCCGGCCTGGTGGGTGCTGTGCCGTTCGTGTACCGCTACCACCCGATGGTCCGTGAGCTGCGTACCCGGATCGCTGCGGGCGAGGCCGGCGTGATCACCAGCCTGCACGGCTCGTACCTGCAGGACTGGCTCGCCGGCGCCGACGACCAGAACTGGCGCGTCGACGACGCCACCGGCGGCCCGTCGCGAACGTTCGCGGACATCGGCTCGCACTGGTGCGACCTGACCGAGTTCGTCACCGGCGACCGGATCGCGGCGATCAGTGCGCAGCTCCGGACGGTACGGATGCAGCGCGGTGGTGTCGACGTGAAGACCGAGGACCTGGCCACCGCCCAGTTCCGTACCGAGGCCGGTGTGGTCGGGACGATCGTGGTCAGCCAGGTCGCCGCCGGCCGCAAGAACCGGCTGTACCTCGAGGTGTCCGGCACCGAGTCGAGCTTCGGCTTCGACCAGGAGGACCCGGACCGGCTGTGGGTCGGCCACCGGGACGCATCCCAGTTGCTGACCCGTGACCCGGACACGCTCAGCCCTGCCGCGGCGCGGGTGAACCGGCTGCCGGCCGGTCATGCGCAGGGGTACCAGGACGCGTTCGACTCGTTCGTCGCGGACAGCTACGCCGCCGTACTGGGAGACCGTCCGGACGGCCTCCCCGATTTCGCTGCTGGAGCGCGGTCCGCGCGCGTGGTCGACGCAGTGCTGCGTTCGGCCGCGGACGACTCTGCATGGATCACCGTCGAGAACTAGGAGCCCCTGAGATGCCTCGTCCGATCACACTCTTCACCGGTCAGTGGGCCGACCTGCCGTTCGAGGAGGTCTGCCAGTTCGCGTCCGAGGCCGGGTACGACGGCGTCGAGATCGCCTGCTCCGGTGACCATTTCGACGTCCAGCAGGCGGTTGACGACGACTCGTACGTCCAGGGCCGCAAGGACATTCTGGAGAAGTACAACCTGCAGGTGTTCGCGATCTCCAACCACCTGGTCGGTCAGGCGGTCTGCGATAACCCGATCGACTTCCGGCACCAGGCGATCGTGCCGGCCCGGATCTGGGGCGACGGTGACGGCGAAGGTGTCCGGCAGCGCGCCGCCGAGGACCTGAAGAACACCGCCCGCGCGGCCAAGAAGCTCGGCGTGAAGACGGTCATCGGCTTCACCGGCTCGTCGATCTGGCAGTACGTCGCGATGTTCCCGCCGGTGCCCGCGGACCGGATCGCGACCGGCTACCAGGACTTCGCCGACCGCTGGAACCCGATCCTCGACGTCTTCGACGAGGAGGGCGTGCGGTTCGCGCACGAGGTGCACCCGTCGGAGATCGCGTACGACTACTGGACCACCACCTTCGCGCTGGAGGCGATCGGCCACCGGGAGGCCTTCGGCCTGAACTGGGACCCGTCGCACATGGTCTGGCAGGACATCGACCCGGTCGCGTTCCTCTGGGACTTCAAGGACCGGATCTACCACGTGGACTGCAAGGACACGAAGATGCGGGTCGGCGGCGGCCGCAACGGCCGGCTCGGCTCGCACCTGCCGTGGGCGGATCCGCGGCGCGGCTGGGACTTCTACTCCACCGGGCACGGCGACGTGAACTGGGAGGACTGCTTCCGGGTGCTGAACTCGATCGGCTACGACGGCCCGATCTCGGTCGAGTGGGAGGACGCCGGCATGGAGCGCAAGGTCGGCGCCGCGGAGGCGGTCAACGTCATCCGCGCGCTCGCCTTCGACAAGCCCGAAGCAGCCTTCGACGCCGCCTTCTCCACCGACAAGTAGTCAGCGGCAAGTCAGCGCAAGTCAGCGGCAAGTAGCAGTCAGCGCTGGTCGCGACCTGCGACGAACCCCAGCGTGAGCTGGGTGGCTGCGAGCACGGCGAAGACGATGAGTGTCGTGCTCCAGCCGCCGGTTGCCTGGGTGAGGTAGCCCGCGACCACCGGGCCGGCCGCGGCGAGCGTGTAGCCGACCGCCTGGGCCATCCCGGACAGTTGCGTGGTCTCGTGGTGGCCGCGCCCGCGCAGGCTGATCAGCGTGAGCGCGGCGACCAGCCCGGCGCCCTGCCCGAGCCCGCCGATGACCGCCCAGACGATCGCCAGGTGCGGTGCGAGCAGCAGACCGAGCAGCGCGACGAGGATCGGCGTACTGGCCGTCATCAGGCCGGCGCGCTGATCGGTCGCGTGCTTCAGCAGCAGCGGAATCGTCAGCCCACCGATCAGACCGAACACCTGGAAGACGAACAGGTGGACGCCGGTCGCGCGCTCCGAGACACCTCCCGTGGAGATCTCGATCGTCGGCAGCCAGTTCACGAACAGGTAGAAGCTCGTCGACTGCAGACCCATGAACGCGGTCACCATCCACGCCATCGGCTGTCGCCAGACGCTGACCGGGGGAGGGCCGTCGTCCGCTGTCGCGGCAGGTGCCGGCTCCGGGGCGAGTGTCCGCGGCAGCCAGATCACCGCGACCAGGACGGCGAGACCGCCCCAGACCGCGAGCGACAGCCGCCAGTCGACCGCGTCGGCGATCGGGACGGCCAGGATCGATGCGATCGCCGCGCCACCGGTGATGAACGCGGTGTAGATGCCGGTCGCGCGCGAGACGTGCGCAGCGTAGTCGCGCTTGATGATCACCGGCACCAAGACGTTGCCGACGGCGATTGCCGCGCCGACCACGGCGGTGCCGATCCAGAGCCCGGCCTGACCCGTGTACGGACGCAACGCGCTGCCGACGGCCAGCACCAGGAGCGAGACGAAGACCGCCCGCTCCATCCCGAGCCGGCGCGCGGCCAGGTGCACCAGGGGAGAAGCGACCGCGAACGCGAGCAGCGGGAGCGTGCCCAGTAGGCCCTGTGCGGCCTCGCCGAGGTGCAGGTCGACGCCGATCCGTGGCAGCACCGGACCGACGGCGGTCAGCGCCGGCCGGAGGCTCAGCGCGACCACGAAGGCGGTCGCGGTGATCAACGACGACCGCTCCCGAGTCATACGTTCGGTCGACACGGCCACGACTACCTCAGCTCTCCTCTGCAGATGTCCTACATTTACACTGTACGCTACGTGGGAACGGAGGTGGATGACGGTGTCACTCGACGGACCGGTGCGGCAGGTGCCGCTGGTGCTGCAGGTGTCGGAGCGTTTCCGGGCGCAGATCGAGTCCGGGGCGTGGCCGCGCGGCGCGCGGATCCCGGGGGAGAACCAGCTCGCGACGGAGCTCGGCGTCAGTCGCGGCACCGTGCGCGAGGCGCTGCGTTCGCTGAGTCTGACCGGCCTGCTGGAGCCCCGCGTCGGCGACGGGACGTACGTCCGGGCGACCAACGAGATCAGTGGCGTACTGGTCCGCGACGAGCTGTCCGCATCGTTGACGGACGTCCTCGACGCGCGCGCCGGCATCGAGGCCGCGGCCGCCCGGCTGGCCGCCCGGACCGCGGGACCGGACGAGGTGCGGGCGTTGTCCGACGCGCTCTACGCCCGGGGCGTGGCGATCGAGGCCGGCGACCTGGACGCGTTCGTTGCCGTCGACACCGACTTCCATCGGGCGGTCGTCGCCGCGAGCGGGAACCCGTTGCTGCTCAGGCTGTACGACGCGTTGGCCGAGGTGCTGGCCGAGTCGATCCACCAGACCGCGACGATCCCGGAGGACCATCGCATCCTCGACGCGCATGTCGACGTACTCGAAGCGATCCGGGCCGGGGACCCGGAGGCGGCGAGCCAGGCGTCCTATGCGCTGATCGAGACGGTCAAGGTTGCAGGGTCCGGCCAGTAGTACCTGAAGCAGGCCGGCCGGCCGTTGAGGCGGCGCGGTTCGCCGCCGGGCGGCGGGACCTCCTTGCGGTCGCCTTGGATGCCGCCGCGCGCTTCGTAGAAGCCTTGCGCGGCCGTGTTCTGCTCGAGCACCCACAGGTAGAGGCCCGATCCGGGTGCCGCCTCCTGCAGGGCCTTTGCCGTCAGTGAGAGCAATTGGGTCCCGATGCCCTTCCGCTTGAGCGGTGCGCGGACATGCAGGTTGTCGACGAGCGCGCCGAACTTCGGATCAGCGCCGATCATCAGATGCGCGAGCCCGACGAGTTGCCCGTCGTCCTCCGCGAGCGTCGTCACCGTGCCCTCGCGCGCCGCCAGCCGCTTGGCCCACATCGCGCCGAGGTACTCCGGCGACTCGTCGTCCAGGAACGCGTCGGCGTACGCACCGCGGTAGTGCCGCCGCCAACTGTCCCCGTGCAACTCCGCGACCGCAGCCGCATCCTCTGCACCAGCCACCCGAAAAGTCGTCACCCCACGATTCGTATCACTGCGGAAGGGCGTCCTGAGGGTTTGTCCGCTGGTTGGTTGCGAGCACCCGGGCGAACACGGCGAGTCCCGCGGCAAGCGCGGTCACGACGATGAACGAGCTGGTCAGGCTGCTGGCCTGCGCGATGCCGCCGATGATCGACGGCGCCACCAGGCCGGAGGCGTACGTGATGGTCGCGACGCCGGCGATCGCCTGGCTCGGGTTCGGGCCGGTGTGGCCGGCGGCGGCGAAGGCGAGCGGTACGACGACGGCGATGCCGATGCCGATCAGCCCGAAGCCGACCATCGCGACGATCGCGTGCGGCGCGACCACCACGAGCAGGCCGCCGAGGGTTGCGATCACGCCGCTGCAGCGCACCGTCGCCACGATGCCGAACCGGTCCACGACCGCGTCGCCGGTGAGCCGCGCGATCGCCATCGTCAACGCGAACCCGGTTGTCGCACCGGCCGCGACCCCGGCCGAACTGTCCAGGATGTCGCGCAGGTACACCGCCGACCAGTCCAGGCTCGCGCCCTCCGCGAACACCGCGCAGAACCCGACCGCACCGATCAGCAGCGCCGACTTCGGGGGCAGGGCGAACCGTGCCGGCGGCTCGTCGTCCTCCTCGGGATGCAAGTTCAGTACGAACTGGCACACCACCGCACCGATGACCGTCAGCACGACGGCGGCGATCACGTGATGCGTCTGGGCGCTGAGGTTCGCATGCGCCGCGAGCGTGCCGACCGCGGAGCCGAGCAGTGCGCCCGCGCTCCACAGGCCGTGCAGCCCGGACATGATCGACTTCTTCAGTCGCCGTTCGACCTCGACGCCGAGCGCATTCATCGCGACGTCGGCCATCCCCGCAGTACCGCCGTAGATCAGCAGCGCGGCGCACAGTGTCAGCAGGCCCGGCGCGAACGACGGCAGGATCAGCGCGAGCGTCCAGAGCGCCAGCAGTCCGCGCAATGCAGTACGGGTCCCGAAGCGGTGACTGACACGCGCCGCGAGCGGCATCATCAGCGCTGCGCCGAGCGCCGGGAACGCGAGCGCCAGGCCGAGCTGGCCCGCGGACACTCCGGCGTGCTCCTGGATCCAGGGCACCCGGGTCGCGAAGGATCCCGTCACCGATCCGTGGACGCAGAAGACCGCGGCCACGGCGTAACGGGAGCGCTTGACGAGCGTGGTGTCTTCAGTCACAAGCAAACATTCTGTCTGTTTGAACGAACAGGCGGATGGTAGATTTTTGCGCATGAGGAGTGCGGAACGGCATCAGATGATCGTAGAGCGACTACGAGCCATCGACCGAGTCTCGGTCCAGGAACTGGTCGAGGCGACCGAGGCGTCCGACATGACGGTCCGCCGCGACCTCGACTTCCTGGCCGCGCAGGGGGTGCTGAAGCGCGTCCACGGCGGCGCGGTGTCGGCGATGCCCTCCGGTCTGGAACCGCCGCACTCGTTGCGCGCGCAGGCCGCGCTCGCTGCCAAGCAGGCGATCGCGCGGGCCGCGGTCGAGCACCTCAGCGACGGCGAGACCATCATTCTCGACAGCGGGACGACGGCGCTCGAGACCGCCAAGCTCCTGCGTGACCGCGCGCTCACGGTGATGCCGCTCTCGCTGCATGTCGCGCACGAGCTGTCCGACGCGCCGCGGATCCGGCTGCTGATGCCTGGCGGCGAGGCGCGCAAGGGCGAGCTGTCCTTGGTGGGTCCGCTGACGGTCGCCTCGCTGCGTGCACTCCGCTTCGACGCCGCCGTACTGAGCCCGTGCGCCTTCAGCCTGGATGCTGGGCTGACCGCGTTCGACCTGGGTGATGCGGAGGTCAAGCAGGAGGCGCTCAAGGTGGCGGGCCGCTCGATCGTGCTCGCCGACGGCGCCAAGTGGGACCGCGCCGCGCTCGCCTACGTCTGCCCCGCCGAACGCCCCGACCTGATCATCACCGACGACTCCGCCCCAGAGGACCAACGAACCGTGCTCACCCAACGCGGCGCCCTGGTAGAGGTCGCCTCTTGAACGCCGTTGACGTCCAACTCCGGACTGCTCCACCTCGCGCCGCCCGTGTCGCCACCTGGCTGTACTTCGGCCTGAACGGCTTCGCGGTCGGGATGTGGGTGGTGCACATCCCGAGCATCGAGCAGGCGACCGGGATCACGCACAGCACGCTCGGGCTGCTCCTGCTGGTGCTCGGCGGCGCCGCGTTCACCGGCATGCAGGTCGCGGGTCCGCTCGTCGACAAGCTCGGCCAGCGCCGGCTCGTCCCGGCCGCCGGCATCCTGCTCGGCGTCGCCCTCGCCGGTCCCGGCCTGGCCACGAACTGGTGGACGCTCGGGCTCTCGCTGATTCTTGTCGGCTTCGGCAACGGTTCGATCGACGTCGGGATGAACGCGCAGGCCGTGGTGGTCGAGCGCGGTTACCCGCGGCCGATCATGGCCGCGTTCCATGCGATGTGGTCGATCGGCGGCGCAATTGCAGCCGTTGTCGGTGCGGCCACGCTGCGTGCCCACGTACCGACCGAGGTCACCCTGGCGTCGGCCGGTGTGCTGTGCATCGTGCTCTCGCTGGCGGCCAGTCGATTCTTGCTGGAGGCAACCGAGCCGGCGGACAACCACGACGAGGCCCCGCGGGCAAAGCCGTCGGCCCGGTTGGTCTGGGCGCTCGGCGGACTCGCGTTCGGCCTGATGCTGTCCGAGGGTGTGGCCAACGACTGGGCGGCGCTGCATTTCAAGGACGTTCTCGGTACGTCGATCAGTACGGCGGCGTACGCGTACGGCTCGTTTGCGGTCGCCATGACCGTGGGACGTTTCCTCACCGATCGGGTGGCGGCTGTTACCGGTCCGGCTGCGATCGTCCGCTGGGGCGCTGCGATGGCGGCGGTCGGCCTGACGCTGGTGATCGTTGTCCCGTGGGTGCCGGTCGCACTCGTCGGCTGGGCGATCTTCGGCCTCGGGCTTGCCGGCGGCGTACCGCAACTGTTCACCGCCGCCGGCAACCTCGACCCGCGATCCTCCGGTGCGCTGATGGCGCGGGTCGTCGGCCTTGGGTACGTCGGCCTGCTGGCCGGACCGGCGCTGATCGGCGGACTCGCGCACTGGATGCCGCTGAACATCGCGTTCATCCTGCCCGTCGTGCTGTGCGTGCTGACGTTCTTCGGCGGGCCGGTTCTCAAGTCGAAGAGCTGAGGGCCCGCTCGAGGTCTGCCCAGAGGTCCGCGGGGTGTTCGATGCCGACGGACAGGCGGATCAGATCGTCGGGGATCGTGGGGACCTCGATCGGCCAGCGACGGCGTCGTTCGAGGAGGGATTCCACGCCGCCGAGGCTGGTGGCGTGGACCCAGAGTTCGGTGCTCTCGCAGACCTTCTGGGCGTACGCGGCGTCGCCGCCGAGTTCGAACGCGAGGATTCCGCCGAAGCCGGACATCTGCGCGGCCGCGCGGGCGTGACCGGGGTCGTCGGGCAGGCCGGG
>DASSDE010000695.1:0-4477 GCA_035697365.1 Kribbella sp.
CGCGACGTTCAGGATCGAGTTGTCGAGCATCTCGAACAGGAACACGGCGGACAGGCCCGCCAACGCGACCCAGGCCTCCCGCAGCGAACGCGGGCCGGCTGCTATGACAGTTGTCTGATCGGAGGACATGTCACTAGGTTAAGTGACTAAGCTTAGTGACACAAGAGAGTGAGGTCACAGATGCCCAGAACCGCAGCCCGTGGCGGACCACAGACGCGCGCGCGGATCTCGCAGGTCGCCACCCAGTTGTTCCTGGAGCGCGGCTTCGACCAGGTCACGGTCGCCGAGGTCGCGCGCGCGGCGGGCGTGTCGAGCGTGACCGTCTTCAAGCACTTCCCGCGCAAGGAGGACCTGCTCCTCGACCGCGCCGACGACGCGCTGGACCTCTTGCGTACGGCGGTCCGCGGCACCGGCGACGTACTGACGCAGCTGCACGAGGCGACGCTGCGGCTCGTCGACGAGCGCCATTCGCTGTCCGGGCTCAAGGACGGGTCGGTCCCGTTCGTCGCCACGGTCGCGGCGTCACCGGCGCTGATCGCCCGCGCCCGCGAGCTCGCCGCCGAGCTCCAGCAGACCCTCGCCGAGGAGCTCGACCAGGCGCCGGCCTTCGACGGTGATGCGTCGCTGCTGGCCGCCTTCTTCGTCGCGGGCTACACCGCGGTGCTGGTGGAGACCGCGCGCCGGATGACCGCGGGGGATACGCCGAAGGCGGTGGCGGCCGATCATCGCGCAAGGGTGGATCGGTTGTTCGACAGCCTCCGCGACGGCGTCGGCTGAGGTTACGCTTCCGGCATGGAATTCGTGCAGCTCGCCGATGGCCGCAAGCTGGAGTACCTGATCGAGGGGCCGGCTGACGGTGTCCCGCTCGTGTTCCATCACGGGACGCCGGGTGCGGCGGTGCGGCTGGCGCCGCTCGCGGAGGCTGCCGAGCGGCACGGGCTGCGGTTGGTCAGCCCCGGCCGGCCCGGGTACGGCGCCTCGACGCCGCAGCCTGGACGCTCGATCGCGGACGTGGCCGACGACGTCACCGGCCTGCTCGATGCGATCGGTGCCGACCGCTTCCTGAGTATCGGAATGTCCGGCGGCGGACCCCATTCACTGGCGTGCGCGGCCTTGTTGCCGGGGCGGTGCGTGGCGGCCGCTTCGGTGGCCGGCGTCGGGCCGGCCAACGCCGACGGGCTGGACTTCATGGCCGGCATGGGGGCCGAGAACCTCGTCGAGTTCGGCGCCGCGTTCAAGGGCCGCGAAGCGCTCGAGCCGCTGCTGGAGGAGGAGTCGGGCGGGCTGGCCGCCGCCGCTCCGGAGGACCTGGCGGCAGCCTTCGGCGACCTGGTGCCCGAGGTCGACAAGGCGGCGATGACCGGCCCGATCCTGGACTGGCTCGCAGCGTCGATGCGGCGTGCGGTCGCCGAGAGCACGGCCGGCTGGCGCGACGACGACCTCGCGTTCGTCAAGGACTGGGGATTCCGGCTGGACGAGATCAGCACGCCGGTGGCGATCTGGCAGGGCGACCAGGACCGCATGGTCCCGCAGGCACACGGTCACTGGCTGGCCGCCCACGTCTCGGCCGCTACCTTCCACTTCGAACCCGGCGAGGGCCATCTCTCGCTGATGAACGCCATCGACCGCGTCGTCGCGGACCTCGTCACCTACCTGCGCTGAGGTCAACCCACTCGAACGGTGGCTTCATCGCGGGCGACGTGACGAACGAGCGGCCGGTGAAGGTGAGGTCCGGGTCGGTGCGGTAGAGGTCGTCGACCTCCTTGGTCGCGGCCTCGTCTCCGTTGTCGGAGGCAACCATCAGCTGGGCGATGCGGTCGGTGAGCTCGACGTCGGCGCCGTCGAGCCGGTCCGACATCGTGCCCCAGTTGTCCCAGAGCAGGAGTTCGTCGCCGTTCAGGTGCGCGAGCTGGTAGTGCACGTAGTTGCGGATGAACCAGCCGCCGTGCAGCTTCAGCGGGGTGTCCGGGTTGGGATCGGCGCCGTACTTGTCGCCGTCCAGTTCGCCCGACCGGTACCCGAGCCACACCTCGGCGGCGGACCGGAACGGCCCCACCGGCATGTCCTGTACGTCGAAGGGGTAGCCGGCCTGATCCAGCTCGGTGTCGATCATCACCCAGCGGTCGCCGTTCCAGTACTCCGCGACGACGTGGTCGTGGTTGAACCCCTCGGCGAAGTACTCGGCGAAGCCGACCCGGCTGCGCGCCGGGATCCCCTTGTGCCGCAGGGCCGACACGAACAACAGCGTGTGGTCACGGCAGCAGCCGACGACCCGGTCGGCCGGTTCGCGCGGTGCGGCGAGCCGGGTCCCGTTGCGCTTGTTGTCCGTGGCAAGGATCGCTGACACCCAGCGGCTGTCGATCTCGGCCAGTCGTTCGCCGGTGAACTCGATGCCGCCGCCGCGGTAGTGGATCACCAGGTCGCGGGTCACGGCCGCGATCCCGGGGATGTCGTCCGGCAGCGCGTCGAAGAGTCCCGCATGTACGCCCGGATCGCTCCACGGGGTCTGGATCGCGTAGTCCATCAGGGGTTCCTTTCGAGAATGGGCAGGGCGATGTCGACGGCCGGCTCGTCGCGGGGGAGCAGGTGGCAGTCCTGGCGGTACACCTCACGGGGCGGTCCCGCCTCGGGTAGGCCGGCTGCGCGGACGTGATCGGTGACGAGGTCGTACGCGAGCATGATCCGCGGGTACGCGCACTCGTTCATCGTGATCGTGCAGTACGCCTCGCGGTGCGCCGGCTCGACCCGGATCCCGATCCGCCCGGACGGGTCGACGAGCCCCTCGAACGGCACGCAGACCTCGACGGTCGCCTCGCCCTCGGGCGTGACGGCGCCGTGGAAGATCACCCACGACCCGGTGGTCGCGGTCGCGCCCGCGGCCCGCAGGTAGGTCGTGATCTCGTCGGTGCAGGTCACGATCACACCGACCAGCAGTTGCTGGTTGGTGTCCTCCCGGATCGAGGCGATCTTGGTCGCCGGTACGTCGCGGGTCAGCACCGGTCGTGGTGCGAGGCCTGTCGCACCGGAACGGGACAGCCGGTCGCGGAGGTACTGCAGCGTCGCCTGGCGCGCCGCGGTGGTCGCCTGCTCGGCGGCCCACCAGCGGTCGAGCCGGATCAACGCGTTCTCGTCGGTGCCGGCGAGGACCTCGGCGATGGTGTTCAGCGGCATGTCCAACTGCCGCAGCACACTGATCCGCCGCGCTCGCTCGAGTTGTTCCTCGTCGTACAGGCGGTAGCCGTTGGCCGGATCCACCTGTGCCGGAGCGAGCAGACCCGACACGTCGTACAGCCGCAAGGCCTTCAACGACAGCCCGGCCCGCCGCCCGAACTCACTGATCGTCAACACCCGCTCATCAAACCCCCTGCCCCAGGGGCCGGGTAAAGAAATGTCTCGAGCAGGGTTGTCATGAAGACACTAACGATATATCGTTAGTGTCATGAACAATATCGAGGAGGAACCCATGAACACCCCCAACGAACTCAGAGGCCGCCGAGGCGGTCACCATCACCACCCCCGTCGCGGTGGACCGCAGCTGGGTGAAGGCCTGCCGATGCACCGCGGCCGTGGAGACCGCGGTGAGCGTGGCGAGCGTGGCTCGCGACGTGGTGGTCCGGGCCGGGGCTCCGGTCGCGGCCGGGCTCCGCGCGGCGATGTCCGTACGGCGGTCCTGATGCTGCTCGCCGAGGAGTCGATGCACGGCTACCAGTTGATGCAGGCCATCGCCGACCGCAGCGGCGGGCGCTGGACCCCCAGCCCCGGCGCGATCTACCCGACCATCAACCAGCTCGAGGACGAGGGCCTGGTCACCGTGACCGCGGAGGCCGGCCGCAAGCTCGTCACCCTGACCGATGCCGGTCGCGAGTACGTCGAAGGGCGCACGGCGATCGACCCGTTCGCGGCGTTCGCGAGCGCCGGTCCGGCCTCCGACCTGCGCGGACTGCTCGAGGAGCTGCACTCCGCCACTCGACAGGTCGCTCGCAGCGGCTCCGAGGAGCAGCGCACCGCGGCCGCCAAGATCCTGACCGACGCCCGCCGATCGCTCTACCTGCTACTGGCCGACGGCCCGGCCGCACCCGAGACCCCGGCCGCACCCGAGGCCTGAGACCTGCGTCACGCAGGGAACGTCCGGGCCGAACGACTCCTCTTCCTCAGGTCACCACTGCTGAGGAGGGGTCGGGATGGAGTCTCGAAGGATCGTCGCGGGCGTGCACGTCCTGCTTGCGGCACTACACATCTACTGGGCGACAGGCCTCGTCTGGCCCGCGTCCGACGCGCGATCGCTGTCTCAAGCGGTCCTCGGCGTGCAGGTGTCGTTCGCACCACAGATCGTCCTGCCACTCGCGGTGCTGCACCTGCTGCTGGCCTTCGCGGTCTTGCGATCCGACCGATTCGCCGTCTGCCGTCTGGTTGTGGCGGGCCTCGCAGCCGGGTTGGCCTTTCGCGCCGCCCTCGGTGTGGCCTGGGTCTTCACTGG
>DASSDE010000696.1:0-4238 GCA_035697365.1 Kribbella sp.
GTGCAGATCGGTCGCGAGTTCGGGGAGCAGACCGGCGAGCATCAGCTCGGACGTGCCCTGGGCGAAGATCGCGAGGCCGAGCAGATAGACAGCGCGAGGCATGGAGGCCCTCTCGGATATTAGATCGAGCAGTTCAAAACGCGGGCAGCGATCGGCCCGCGCGAAAGTAGAGGTCAGAAACTGCGCAGCGTCGCCTCGACGACCGTCCGCTGACTGTCCGGTGCCGCACCGCGCCGGGCCGCGACTCGCAGGCCGGCGAGCACGATGAAGACGTACGTCGCGAGCCCGGCCGCGTCCTGCGCTGGGTCGAGCTCACCGGTGGCCTGCGCTGCCTGGATCGCCGTGGTCAGCGCCTCGAGCTTGGCTTCGTGGTCGCGGTCGAGCAGGTCGATGATCTCGGGCTCCGTCGGCCCGAGCTCCACGATCGTGTTGATCACGAAGCATCCGGCCGGTACGTCGGGATCCGGCTCGACCGCCGTCCACAAGATCCGCCGGACCCGCTCGCGGATCGGCAGCGTCTCGTCGGTGATCACCTCGAGTTGCGTGGCGGTGAAGCGATCGACGTACCGCCGCAGCGCCCGGTCGAACAGGTCGCGCTTGCTGGTGAACGTGTTGTAGATGCTGCTCCGGCCGAGGCCGGTTGCCGCGCAGAGGTCCTGTGTCGACGTCGCCTCGTAGCCGGTGGTCCAGAACACCCGCATCGCAGCGTCGACGGCGCGATCCTCGTCGAACGTTCTCGGTCTCGGCATGGCGGCCAGCCTAGCATGTTCTAGACCGATCGATCCAAAATGCCCGGCGATAGCATCTGCGCATCGTGGCGAGTGCCGGATGCTCTTCGACAACCGAGCAGGCGCTCGCTTTCACTTGGGTGCTGTTCCGACTTCGAATCTGGGGAGCAATGTGAGGTTGTTCAGACCCGGCGGGCTCACGCTCGCCCTCGCGCTGGTGGCAGGCCTTGTCGCCACTGGTCCGGCGGCGGCCGGCGACACCAAGACCGTGTCGTACCGCGGCTACCAAGTGACAGTCCCGTCCACCTGGCCCGTGGTTGACCTGGCCGCCGACCCGACCGCATGCTTGCGCCTCGACCGGCCAGCGGTGTACCTGGGCCGCAGCACTGCGCAGGCCAGTTGCCCGGCGCACCTGGTCGGCCGCAGTTCCGGCCTGATCCTCGAGCCGCTGACCGCGCCGCAGCAGGCGTCCAGCGACGGCCTGCTGCGGCGAGCGATCACCGACGCCGGTGTGCTCGCGACCGCGTACTACCCGCCGGGCACCGAGCGCGCCGCGGGCGACGTGCTCCGCACCGGCCGCGTCGTCACGAAGACCCCGACGGCGCGGATCACCCCGCAGGCCACGGCCGCTGCGCCGTCGGTGGTTGCTACCGGCAACTTCGCGGGGAACGGGTTCGACACCTGCGCGGCGCCGGCCCAGTCCGCGATGGACGCCTGGCGCCCGGCGTACCAAGGGGTCGGGATCTACATCAGCGGTGGGCTCCGGGCCTGCGCGCAGCCGAACCTGACCGCCGGCTGGGTGGCGGCGAACGCCGCGAAGGGCTGGCAGTTCCTGCTCATCGACGTCGGCCTGCAGGCGCCGTGCACGACCTACAAGAGCCTGATGTCGTCGCGACCGGCGACCACGTTCATCCAGGGAAAGAACGCCGCGACCAACGCGATCGCCGCGGCGCAGGCGCTCGGGTTCGCGCCGCGCAGTGCGATCTACAGCGACATCGAGGCATACACGTCGACGCCGGCCTGCAAGGCGGCCGTGCTCTCCTACCTGAGCGGCTGGACCCAGCAGCTGAATTCACGCGGTTACGTCGGCGGCGCGTACGTTGGTGCCGCATCCGGCGGCGCCGACCTGAACAGCGCCTACACCAGTACTGCGTACACGCGGCCGGACAACATCTGGTTCGCGCACTGGGGCTCTCCGGCCGGTACGAGTCGTTTCATCAACTCCACGTACTGGAACAACCATCAGCGGGTGCACCAGTTCGCGGGTGATGTCAGCGAGACCCACGGTGGCGTCACGATCTCGATCGACAAGAACTACCTGAACCTGACGGCTCCACCTGCGCCCGTCACCGGCTTCTCCGTCACCGGTGGTGTCGCGGCCGCGGCGCTGCGCTGGACGAAGCCCCTGAACACGACGGTCATGCTGCGCAACGCGGCCGGCTCGACCCCGCCGCCACTGACGACGTCGGGTACGGCGGTCTACAACGGCGCTGCGAGCACCTACGCGCAGACCGGCCTGCCGAACTCGGCCAGCTACGCGTACCGGGTCTGGACGAAGGACGCCCGCGGAAAGATCGGGCCGGGCGCCGACGTACGGCTGGTGGGCTCGAAGGCGACGATCGGTGCGAGCCCCGCGTCGATCATGTACACGGGCGCGGTGACGCTGTCGTCCGCCGTGACGAAGCTGGACGGCGGCAAGCTGGCCGGCGTGCCGGTGGTGCTGTACTCGAAGGCGAAGACCGCGACCAAGTGGTCGACGGTCGGGTCGTTCACCTCCGACGCCAACGGGATCGTGAAGACGACCCAGAAGCCGGCCGTCTCGACGTACTACATGTGGGGCTACAACGGCGGCGCCGGTGTGCTCGGCACACGGAGTGCGGCGCCGCTGGTGCAGGTGCATCCGGCCCTGTCGGCGTACCTGACTCCGGCTGCGATCAGGCTCGGCGGATCGACGCTGCTGTACGGGTACCTGAATCCGCCGCATGCCGGTACGACGGCGTATCTGCAGCGCCGTTCTGGTACGACCTGGGTGGCTGTGACGACCGGCAAGCTGACGACGAACGGGAAGTACGCGTTCAGCATCAAGCCGACTGCACGCGGCACGTTCACGTACCGCGTGGTGTGGCTGGCAGACGCCGACCACCAAGGCACGCAGACCGCCTCCAAGGTCCTGACTGTCAGCTAACCGCCTGCGCTTTTCAGGATCGTGATGCGCTTCTACGGTCGTCGGTATGACTACCTACGCCGTCAACGGCATCGAGGTCTGTGCGGAGACGTACGGGGATCCGGCCGACCCCGCGATCCTGCTGATCCACGGCGCCGGCGCGTCCATGCTCTGGTGGGACGCCCGGCTGTGCGCGGAGCTCGCGCGCCGCGGGCGGTACGTGATCCGCTACGACCAGCGCGACACCGGGCGGTCGACCTCGTTCCCGGTCGGCGCGCCCGGCTACGCGATGAGCGACCTGGCCGCGGACGCCGTCGGTCTGCTCGTAGCCCTCGGCCTCGAACAGGCGGACGTGGTGGCACAGTCGATGTCCGGCGGCACGGCGTTGATGCTCGGC
Organism: Kribbella sp.; assembly: GCA_035697365.1. GTDB lineage: Bacteria > Actinomycetota > Actinomycetes > Propionibacteriales > Kribbellaceae > Kribbella. The sequence continues at coordinate 3,290 of DASSDE010000696.1, forward strand.
GTCGACCACACGGCGTACGTCCGGTCGCTGACGTTCGTGTCGTCGAGCACCGGCGACGACGGTCTGCCGCCACCGTCGGCCAGCATGCCGCGGCTCGGTACGCCGGACTTCACCGATCCGGCCGCGGTCGAGGAGTACGTCGTACGGTCGATCGAGGCCGAGGCCGCCGGACACTTCGACGAGGCGTCGGCGCGGGCGCTGGTGCGGGAGGACCTGGGCCGGGCGCGCAACTACGAGGCTTCGCTGACCAATCGCTACGCGATGACGTTCGACCGCCCGCGGCACGGGGGATTCGGAGACCTGACAGTCCCGGTGGTCGTGATGCACGGCGATGCGGACCCGCTGCTACCGCTCCCACACGGCGAAGCGCTCCGGGACGCGGGGCCGGGCGCGCGTCTGGTCGTCCTGCGCGGCATGGGTCACGGTCTCTCGGAGCCGTACTGGGCCTCGTTCGTCGACGAACTGTCGGCGAAAGCGGGGTAGCGGATGGGCTGTTGCTCTTCGATCGATAGGTGTCTAATCGAAGGGATGCGGTAGTACGGGAGGTGGCATGGCCAGCGTCAGCGGGCATGCCGGAGTCACCGAGCGCACCGGATCGACCGCGGCCCAGGTGGGGCGGCGGCCGCTGGGGCTGGTGATCGGCCGGCTGCTGTCGACGACCGACCACAAGGTGATCGGCCAGTTGTACCTCGTCACGTCGTTCGCGTTCTTCCTGACCGGCGGTGTGATGGCGCTGCTGATCCGCGCCGAGCTGGCCGAGCCGGGCCTGCAGATCGTCAACGAGGAGACGTACAACCAGCTCTTCACGATGCACGGCACGATCATGCTGCTGCTCTTCGCGACGCCGCTGTTCATCGGGTTCGCCAACGTCATCATGCCGGTCCAGCTCGGCGCCCCGGACGTGGCCTTCCCGCGGCTGAACATGTTCAGCTACTGGCTGTTCCTGTTC
>DASSDE010000697.1:0-2583 GCA_035697365.1 Kribbella sp.
TCCCCGACATGAACGACTGGGTCACCGACCTCCAGTTCAAACTGAAGGACTGAGTGCCGACCGTACTCGCCGGTGTCGGGCGGTTGGATGCCGAGCGGATACGCCATGTGGCGTCGCCGCTGATCGAGCTCGGCTGCGCGCTGCATGTGCTGGCGGAGCCGGCCCATCACGACCGCACCGACTGGGCGGAGTCCGTACGGCTGCCCGCTGACCTGCGTGACGAGCTGGCGCAGTGGACCTGGACCGTGCGTGCGGTCCGGGCCCGCTTCTTCGCGACCTCCACCGCGACAGGCGTGCCGTCCTGGGACGAGGAGCTCTCGGCGCTCCGCAAACGTCCACCGGAGGACGTGGCCGCGGAGCTCGTCCGCCCGCTCCGTGGCCGCCCGTTGAGCAGCCGCTCCACCGACACCACTGCTGTGCTCCATTGGGCTCGCAGCCGCGGCCGGTCAACCGCCCAGCTCGTCGAGTCGTTGCTGACCGACCCCACAGATCCCGTACGTCGTTTCGCGGACCTGCTGGACGCCTGCTGGCGGGAGTGGTTCAGCAACGTCTGGGCAGAGTCACGCGACGCACTGGCAGCCCGTGGCCGACAGGACCGCGACCTGGCAGTACGTGATGGTGTCAGCGCCATGCTGTGCTCGTTGGACGGTTCCATCGCCGTACGGGATGCTGACAGCGTCGTGGTGCAGAAGGTGCAGAGCAAGCGGATCGACGTCAGTACCCGCTCGCTCTTGCTTGTCCCGAGCAACTACATCGCGCCGCACCTGTTCGTGGGTGAGGTCCCCGGCGAGCCGATCACGATCATCTACCCGTCCGGTGGCCGGGTGGCCGACGTACCGAGTGCACAGCTGATCCGGGCCCGACTGGACGCGCTCGCGTCACCGGACCGCCTGCAGGTCTGTCGCGCCGTGGCCAGCGAGCCGCGGACCGCGGGAGAGATCGCCGCACTCTGGGGCCTGCACCCGACCCAGGTCACCCGCCACCTGCGCGCGCTCACGAGAGCCGGTCTGGTGACGGCCGAACGCGAGGGCCGCTTCGTGGCGTACCGCCTCGACAACGACGCGCTCACCACCTTAGGCGCCGACCTGCTGACGCTGATCATGCGCTGACAGATCTGTGCAGTCCAACCGTCGCCTCGGCCGGCAGGTCGTTGGATGAGCAGCTGTGACCGAACACTTCGCTCCTGCTGTTCGACGGCTTGTTGCCGCGACCCTGATCAACACCCTCGGCAACGGTGTCTACGTAGCCGTCGGTGCGCTGTACCTGACCCGCGCCGTCGGCCTGTCCGTCGCGCATGTCGGTGCGGGGCTGACGATCGCGGCACTGGTCGGTCTGGTCGCCAGCACACCGTTGGGGGTCGTCGCCGACCGGCTGGGTCCCAAGCGGGCGTACGTCGGGTTCCTGCTGTTGCAGGCCATCACAATGACCTCACTGACGCAGGTGCGGTCGTTCGGGTGGTACGTGGTCGTGGCCGCGGTGACTGCTGTCGCCGACTCAGGGCAGCGTGGTGCGAAGGGGGCGCTGATCGCCGGCGTCGCGCCGTCCGATCAACGGGTACGTACGCGTGCGCTCCTCCGGGTCGTGACGAATATCGGCATGGCCGCGGGTACTGCGGCCGCCGGTGTGGTGCTGACGATCGACCGTCGGGAGGTGTACGTCGCCGCACTGGTCGCGAACGCTGTGACGTACGTGGTGGCGGCCGCTGTGGTGCAGTTCGGGATGCCGGGCGTCGCGAAGGTGCCGGCCAAGTCGGGGCCGTCGGGACTGACCGCGTTCCGCGACCGGCGGTTCCTGGTGTTCGTCGGGCTCGACGGTGTGCTGAGCATGCATCCCGCACTGCTGCAGGTCGGCGTCCCGTTGTGGATCGCGACCAGGACAGACGCGCCACGGTGGATGATCTCGGTCCTCCTGGTGCTGAACTCGGCCGCGGTGATCCTGCTGCAGGTCCGGATCTCCCGTGGCACCGAGAGCCTGTCCGGCGCGGCACGGGCCGGCCGGAGAGCCGGCGTGTTGCTGGCGATCACCTGTGTGGGCCTGGCAGTGACCGACGCGACCTCAGGCGTCGTGACGATCGGCCTGCTGATTGCGGCCGCCATCGCCCACGTATTGGGTGAGATGCTGCAGTCCGCCGGCGGGTGGGGCATCAGCTTCGAGCTGGCGCCTCCTGGTGCACAAGGCCAGTACCAGGGTGCGTACGCGATGGGGCATCAGGTGGGTGACCTGGTTGCGCCTCTGCTTGTCACGACGGTCGCGGTGTCTTGGGGCTGGCCCGGCTGGTTGCTGACAGCAGGTCTCTTCTTGGTGGCTGGCCTGTTCGTACCGGTCGCCGTCCAGGAGCCCGAGCTCGTTATGCAGCCACAGGTCTGAGGAGGTTGCGTAGCGCGCGAGCGGCCGTGAAGCCGGCCCGGTTGGCGCCGATGGTGCTGGCCGACGGTCCGTACCCGACGAGATGGATACGCGGGTCGACGACGGTCGCCGTGCCGTCCATCCGGATGCCGCCTGAGGCCTCCCGGAGGTGCAGCGGAGCCAGGTGGGCCAGGTCGGCGCGGAAGCCGGTCGCCCAGAGAATGGTGTCGACGTGCT
>DASSDE010000698.1:0-8477 GCA_035697365.1 Kribbella sp.
GAGCCGCCGCCGCTGCTCAGTGTCGGCGGCGATCCGCGGCACGACTCCGCGTGCTGGCTCCCCCACAACGTGAACGAGGCGGTGGCTTCATGAGCGACGTACTGCTGAAGGTGGACGACGTCCGCAAGGAGTTCCCCACCCACTCCAAGGAGGTGGTGCAGGCCGTGGCCGGTGTCTCGCTCGAGGTGCACAAGGGCGAGACGCTCGGGCTGGTCGGCGAGACCGGCTGCGGGAAATCGACGCTGGCCCGGTGCATGGCGCATCTGTACGACGTGACGTCGGGCTCGGTGTGGTTCGAGGGCCAGGAGATCACCAACCTGTCCCGGAAGGCGATGCGGCCGCTGCGTCGCGACGTACAGGTCATCTTCCAGGACCCGTACGGCTCGCTGAACCCGCGCCGGCGGGTCGGGTCGATCATCGGCGACCCGTTCGCCATCCACAACATTGCCTCCGGCAACGAGCGGAAACAGAAGGTCCAGGAGCTGATGGAGCTGGTCGGGCTGAATCCCGAGCACTACAACAGGTTCCCGGCCGAGTTCTCCGGTGGCCAGCGGCAACGGATCGGGGTGGCGCGGGCGCTCGCACTGCGGCCGAAGCTGGTGATCTGCGACGAGCCGGTGTCCGCGCTGGACGTCTCGATCCAGGCGCAGATCATCAACCTGCTCGCCGATCTGCAGCGCGAGTTCGATCTGACCTACGTGTTCATCTCGCACGACCTGTCCGTGATCCGGCACGTGAGCGACCGGATCGCGGTGATGTACCTGGGCAAGATCGTCGAGCTGTCGCCGACCGCCGAACTGTTCGGGCAGACCCGGCACCCGTACACCCGGGCGTTGCTGTCGGCCTTGCCGGTGGCCGACCCGGACACCGCCGACAGCCGCGAGCAGATCATCCTCGGCGGCGACATCCCGGCCGCGACGAACCCGCCGAGCGGATGCCGCTTCCATACCCGCTGCCCGAAGGCCCGGCTGGATTGTGCGGCCGAGGAGCCGGTGCTGGAGCCGGTCCTCGATGACAAGCCCGAACACCGCACTGCCTGCTTCTACCCCTTGACGGTGGGCGAGGACCTGTCCACCGCCGTACCAGATCTGAAGGCATCATGACAGTACTGATGTCGCGACTCCGTCGCGACGGGTCATGGGGCTGGAACTCCCGGTCTTCCCTCGTCGCTCCACTCGCTTCGCTCCCTCCGCTCCTCAGTCCAGACCGGGAGGCCCCATGACCGCCGCCATCGAGATGGTCGATGTTGTTGATGAGCCCAAGGCCATCGAGGGACGGAGTCCGTTCTCACTGGCGCTGCGGCGGCTGCGCAAGGACAAGGTGGCGATGATCTCGCTGGCCGTGATCCTGCTGATCGTGGCGATGGCGATCCTCGCCCCGGTGTTCACCGCGCTCACCGGGCATCCGCCGAACGAGCAGTACCGCGACATCGGGCTGACCCCGGACGGGTTGCCCCGCGGGCCGAACGGGACCTTCTGGTTCGGTACCGACGACCTCGGCCGGGACATCCTGGTACGGATCGCGTACGGCGCCCGGATCTCCTTGCTCGTCGGCGTGATCGCCACCGCGATCACGGTCGCCATCGGAGTCGTACTGGGACTCGCGGCGGGGTTCCTCGGGGGGATCACCGACACGATCCTGGCGCGGCTGATCGACGTGGTGCTGTCGATGCCGTTCCTGCTGGTGGCGATCGCGCTGGTGTCCGTGACCGGGCCCAGCCTGAGCGTCACGGTGCTGGTGATCGGCTGCTTCAGCTGGGCGTCGGTGGCGCGGATCGTCCGCGGCCAGGTGCTGTCGCTGCGCGAACGCGAGTTCGTCGAGGCGGCCCGGTCGCTGGGGGCGAGCGACCGGCGGATCATGTTCGTCGACATCCTGCCGAACGTGGTCGCGCCGGTGATCGTCTACACCACGCTGCTGATCCCGGTGGTGATCGTGGTCCAGGCGACATTGTCGTTCCTCGGTCTCGGCCTGCCGCCGCCAACGGCCGACTGGGGCGGGATGATCAGCGCGTCGCAGAACTACTACACGACCGCGTGGTGGTTCATCCTGTTCCCCGGTCTGGCGCTGCTGATCACGACGCTTGCCTTCAACCTCTTCGGTGACGGGGTCCGGGACGCCTTCGACCCCCGCGCAGATCGGAGCTGAGCCATGGCCATGTTCCTGCTCCGACGGATCGGCCACGGGATCCTGGTCATGTGGCTGATCAGTGTCGCGGTGTTCGCGCTGTTCTTCGTTGCTCCGAGCAACGTCGCACAGACGCTCGCCGGCCGCCAGGGGACGCCGGAGACGATCGCACTGATCAAGCACCGGCTGGGTCTCGACCTGCCGGTCTGGAAACAGTACCTGCACTTCCTCGGCAACGCGTTGAAGGGCAACCTCGGGTACGACTACTACCACCAGGTGTCGGTGACGCACATCATCGGGCAGGCGCTGCCGATCACGGTGTCGCTGGCGATCGGCGCGTCGATCCTGTGGCTGCTGCTGGGCGTGTTCAACGGTGTCGTCTCGGCGATCCATCCGCGCTCGCTGGCGGACCGCGGGCTGACGTTGTTCTCGCTGTTCTTCTACTCGTTCCCGTCGTTCCTGCTCGGCCTGCTGCTGCTGTACTTCCTGTACTTCCGGCTCACGCTGGCCGGCTTCAACTGGTTCCCGGCCGGCGGGTACTCGCCACTGACCGGGGGCGTCGGGCCCTGGTTCCAGCACCTGCTGCTGCCCTGGGTGGCGCTCGCACTGTTGCTGGCGGCAACGTACACCCGGCTGACCCGCGGTTCGATGCTGGACGTTCTGGGTGAGGACTACATCCGGACCGCACGGTCGAAGGGCATCCGGGAGAGCCGGGTGATCGTCCGGCACGGCTTGCGCAGCGCGCTGACGCCGGTGGTCACACAGTTCGGGATCGACCTCGGGCAGCTGATCGGGGGCGTGGTCGTGATCGAGTCCGTGTTCAGCCTGCCGGGACTGGGACAGACCGCGGTGACCGCCATCAACCAGCAGGACCTGCCGGTGATCATCGGCATCGTCCTGTTCGCCTCGGCCGCGGTCGTGGTGGCGAACATCCTGGTCGACATCGGCTACGCAGTCCTGGATCCGCGGGTCCGGCTGCACTAAGAGACATCCAGGGTCCTTGGTCGGGTTGCCCTGGTGTACCGAAGGACGGGTAGTGGTGGGCCGTTTCGGGCCGCCGGAAGGGATCGAAACGATTCACCGCCGACCACTACCCGTCCTTCGGTACGTTTGTCCCCATGATCGCCGTCTATGGTGCGGGTGGAATCGGCTGCTATGTAGGCGGCCGGCTGGCCGCGACTGGGGCGCCAGTGACGTTCGTCGGCCGGCCGCGGATGGCGAACGAGCTGGCCGCGCACGGGCTGCGGCTGACCGACTACCTCGGCGCCGACTTCCGGGTCGCCGATGTTCCGTTCAGGACCACGCCCGCCGGCGCCACCGACGCGGACCTCGTCCTGGTGACCGTGAAGTCCGCCGCCACCGCCCAAGCAGCCGACGAGCTGGCGTCCGTGCTCAAACCGGGCACTGTGGTCGTCAGCTTCCAGAACGGCCTGCGCAACGGTGAGGTGCTGCGGTCGCGCCTCGCGGAGCAGGTCGTGGTGTCCGGCATGGTCCCGTTCAACGTGCTGAACCGCGGCGGCGGGGTCTTCCACCAAGGCACGGAGGGCAAGCTCGACGTCCAGCAGGATCCCGCTCTCGCGCCGCACCTGGACGCGTTCGACCGCGCGGGACTGCCCCTGACGCAGCACGACGACATTCTCCCGGTGCAGTGGTCGAAGCTGCTGCTCAACCTCAACAACCCGATCAACGCGCTCTCGAACCTCCCGCTCCGCGACGAGCTGTCGCAGCGCCCGTACCGCCGCTGCCTTGCTGCCGCGCAGGCCGAGGCGCTCGGTCTCCTCGACGCGGCGGGCATCCGCCCGGCGCAACTCCTCGCGGTACCGATGCACCGCTTCCCCGCCGTACTGCGGTTGCCCGACTTCCTCTTCCGGCGGCTCGCGAGCAAGGTGCTGGCCGTCGACCCACTGGCCCGTACGTCGATGTGGGAGGACCTGGAGGCCGGGCGGCCGACCGAGATCGACCACCTGAACGGCGAGGTCGTCCGGCTCGCGGACTCGCTCGGCCGGGAGGCGCCGGTCAACGCCCGGCTGATCGCCCTGATTCGCGCCGCCGAGACCGCGCGGCGCTCCTGGTCAGGACCCGACCTGCTCCGGGAACTTCAGCGGTAGCTCCGCGCGCACGTTGATCCCCACCTGGCCGTACGTGAAGCCGAGGTGCTCGTTCAGCCGCCGCATGTTCGCGTTGCCCTGCTGGGTCCACGTGTAGATCTCCGTGATGCCGTGTTCGGCGGCCCAGGCCATGCTCGACCGCTTCAGCGTCGACCCCACCGCCTTGCCCCGCCACTCCTGCCGTACGGCGGTGTAGGCGACCTCCGCGCGCTCGGGCCGGTCGGTGTCGAGCATCAGCCCCGCAACACCGATCACGTCGTCACCGTCCACGGCGAGGAACATCGCGGCCGGGTCGTTGATCCACTCGGTCGCCCACTCCTCCGGCGTCACGCGCAGCGGGGCGGTGGTGTCCAGGTCCGGCAGCGTCGGGATCGCGACCTGCTCGTACGCCTTCGCCCACAGCTCGGGGCGCTCGGCAACCGTGACGACGGCGTAGTCCGTCGGAGTGGCCGGCCAGGGCTCGTCGGGCGCGATCGGGCGGACCTGCTCGACCTGGCGCAGGAACTCGCGGAAGCCGAAGCGCTGCGCGAACGCGAACGATCCCTCGTCGTCGACGCTGCAGCCCGCGATCGTGAAGCCCTCGGCCAACGCATGCTCGGACAGCACGCGGAGCAGTGCCGTACCGATGCCGCGCCGGCGGGCGTCCGGACGGACCCGTGCCATCACGGCGGCGCGATCCTCCTCGTTCGACCGGTCGGCCAGGCCATGGGCGACGACCGTGCCGTCCAGCTCGGCGAGCAGGAACAGCCGTTGCGGCGTGGCGGCCTGCCGGAGCTCGGCCACACTCGGCGCGCGCTCGCCGGGCAGCACGGCGAGGCGGATCTGCCGCCAGGCCTCGTAGTCGGCGTCGGTCACGACCGGCCTGATCTGGGTCATGGCGCCATTAGGCCGTCCGGATCGTGGGTCGAGCCAGTGATTTTAAGATATGAGACAAAGCTTCTCGTATGATGAGCACATGGATGTCGCAGTGGTAGGTGGGAGCGTGGCCGGGTTGCAGGCCGCGCTGACGTTGGGACGGGCACGCCGGCGGGTGCTGCTCTTCGACGACGACCGCGCGCGGAACCGCGCCGCGTCGCACGTGCACAACTTCCTCGGCGCCGTCGATCCGGCGCCGGGTGAGCTGCTGGCGACCGGGCGGCGGCAGCTCGCCGAGTACGGCGTGGAGGTGCGGGACACCCGCGTCGAGGACGTGGTTGCCGGCGACGACGGATTCGTGGTCGACGGCACCCAGGTCCGTACGGTCGTCCTGGCGACCGGGCTACGGGACGAGCTGCCCGACGTGCCCGGCGTGGCCGACGGCTGGGGGCAGTCGGTGGTGGCGTGCCCGCACTGCCACGGGTGGGAAGTGCGGGATCAGCCGCTCGTCCAGCTCGGGATGCGCGGTGCTCCGGAACGAGGCGTGGCGCGCGCCTTGCTGCTCAGCCGCTGGAGCGACGACGTGGTGTTCTGTACCGACGGTGACGAGCTCACGGATGCTCAGTCGTATCGGCTGTCGGTTGCCGGGGTGAAGGTTCGAACCGAGCGGGTGGCCGAGGTGGGATCAGGCGTGCGGCTGTCCACCGGCGAGGACCTGGCCGCGCAGCGGGTGTTCGTCGTCGTGCGGCAGCACCAGCAGAGCGATCTGGCCGAGCGGCTCGGCTGTCAGGTCGCGGACGGTGCGGTCGTCGCTGACGGGAGCGGGCGGACCACCGTGCCCGGGGTGTACGCAGTCGGTACTACGGCCGTACCGGCGCTGCTCGCGATCGGTGCCGCAGGGCATGCCAGCACGGTGGCGGTCGCCGTACACAGCGACCTGCTGGAGCTAGAGCTGGGCAGCGGCTGGTAGCCGGGACGGATCCGCGACCGGCCAGTCGGCGGGGAGTCCGACGAGCTGGTCGAGCTGCAGGAGGCACCAGGGCGAGAGGTCCGGAAGGTCTTGTACCTCGGGCCATTCGGCCCAACGGCAGGCGGCGACCTCGGCCGGGTTGGGGCTCGGGTCGCCGCTCCACCACACCCGGTACACCGGGCAGATCTCGTTCTCGACCATGCCGGTCGGCATCTCGGCGCGGTACCTGAACTCGGGCAGCACCAGGTCCACCGCGTCGACCACGATCCCGAGCTCGTCGTCGAGCCGGCGCCGGACCGCCTGCGCGACGGGCTCGCCGGGGAGTGGGTGCCCGCAGCAACTGTTCGTCCAGACGCCCGGCCAGGTCGGCTTGTGGAGCGCCCGCTGGGTGAGCAGCACCCGCCCGGCCGCGTCGACGACGTAACAGGAGAACGCCAGGTGCAGCGGCGTCGCGGCGTGATGGACCGCGGCCTTCGCCTCGGTCCCGATCGCGCGCCCGCGCTCGTCCACCAGTACCACCCGTTCGTCGATCACAGGTCGAGCGTAATCGGATTCCGGGAGGCGCCTCGCGGCTGCTAGCCTCCCGGTGTGACCAAGCACTGCGTGACCTATCGACCGGCTCTGGGTGGAGCCGGCCTTCGCTAGTCCCCGCAGTCCCCGCACACCCAGAGCCTCCGAGGCAGGAACCGTCCGGTTCCTGCCTCTTTCCGTTTTCCGGAGGCACTGGTGGTTTCGAGGTGCCTCCGCTGTCGAGAGGAACCGCGATGAACCCTGTGATCGACCGGTTACGCCGGACCACCGACCTGATCGTCGGCGAGGACGATCTGCGCGAACGCCTGGACTCCGGGCGGCCGCTGCGGATCAAGTACGGCGTCGACTGCACCGCGCCGGACCTGCATCTGGGGCACGCCGTCAACCTGTGGATGATGCGCCAGCTGCAGGATCTCGGGCACCGGGTCGTGTTCCTGCTCGGCGACCTCACCACGCGCGTCGGCGATCCGACCGGACGCTCCACCACGCGTCCCGTCCTGTCTCCTGAACAGATCGACGCGAACGCCGCCTCGTTCCTGGAGCAGGTGTCGCTGGTCCTGCGTACCGATCCCGAGGTTTTCGAGGTACGCCGGAACTCCGAGTGGTACGACGCGATGCCGGTGGCGGAGCTGCTGACGCTGTTCGCCCAGGTCACGCAGGCACAGCTGATGAGCCGGGACATGTTCCGGGACCGGGTCGCCGCCGGGCGGGAGATCGCCGTCCACGAACTGGTGTACCCGGTGCTGCAGGGGTACGACAGCTTCGCGATGCAGAGCGATCTGACCATCGTGGGATCGGACCAGCTGTTCAACGAGCAGCTCGGGCGGCACTTCCAGCAGCGGCTGGGCGCGCCGCCGCAGGTGGTGATCACGACGACGATCACGCCCGGGATCGACGGCCGCGCCAAGCAGTCAAAGTCGCTGAACAACTACATCGGACTGACCGACAGCCCGCGGGACAAGTTCGGGAAGCTGATGAGCATCCCGGACTCGCTGGTCGAGGCGTACGCCCGGGTGTACACCGAGCTCCCGCTCGAGACGGTCGCCGCCCTCGCGGACGCCACCGGCCCGGCGGCACGCGACGCCAAGCTCCGGCTGGCCGCCGCGGTCGTCACCCGCTACCACGGCGCCGGCACCGCCAAGTCCGAGCTCGCAGCCTTCCGCCGTACGTTCACGGACCGGGCTCAACCGGCCGAGATCCCCACGGTCACCATCACCCACGAGCACCCGACCGTCCTCGACGTGCTGCGGGCCATCGACCCGTCGGCCAGCAACTCCGGCCTCCGACGGCTCGTCCGCCAGGGTGCTGTCGCCATCGACGGCCGGCGATCCGACGACCCCGCCGCCCGGCTGGACCTGACTGCGCCGACGGTCGTTCGATCCGGTCCGCGGGCATGGCATCGGGTGATCCCTGGACCGCCACGCAGGCAGAAGTCCCCTTTTGAGGCCTGAAATCGCGCAAATCAGGGGGTTCTGCCTGCCTGGCGGTACAGGTTGACTTCCATGCGTGCCGAAGTGTCCCGCCGCCGGCCGGGATCGTGGCACGCTGAGCCGGTGACGATCCTGATTACCGGCGCGACCGGAAACGCGGGCGGCGCCGTCGCGCAATCGCTGGCGGCCCAGGGCATCCCGGCTCGCGGACTGGTCCGGACCGCGACGGAGCTGCCGGCCGGCATCGAGCCGGTGTACGGCGACCTGAACCGGCCGGAAACCTTCGCAGACGCATTGTCCGGCATCACCGCAATCTTCCTGCTCAGCGGTTATGAACGGCTCGAGGAACTACTCGCGAACGCGGTCAAGTCCGGGGTACGCAACGTCGTCGTACTGTCCAGCAGTTCACTCGACGGCGAACTGACGAACGCGGTGGCGGCCTATCACCACGCGACCGAA
>DASSDE010000699.1:0-5376 GCA_035697365.1 Kribbella sp.
GATCGCCGCGGTGCTGCTCGGCGGCGCCGAGCTCTCGATGCGGCTCGTGCCGGGCTGGTCCGACAACGGCAGCTATGGGTTCGCGATCTTCCTCGGCGCGCTGGCCGTGTTCGGGCTCCGGCGGGCGGGACAGCGCGCGAACGAGTTGCAGATCGCCAAAGAGGACATGGCCAAGCTCGCCGTCCAGGAGGAGCGGAACCGGTTCGCCCGCGACCTGCACGACATCCTCGGCCACTCGCTCACGGTCATCACGGTGAAGGCGGAGCTGGCCGGCAAGCTGATCGAGGCGAACCCGCAGCGGGCGGCCACTGAGGTCGCCGACGTCGAGAGCCTGGCGCGGGCGGCCCTGGCCGACGTACGGGCCGCCGTCGCCGGGTATCGCGAGCTGAGCCTGGCCGGGGAACTGGTCTCGGCCAAGGCCGCGCTGCAGGCAGCCGAAATCAAGCCGGACCTGCCGACGACCGTTGACGAGGTACCGGAGCAGAACCGGGAGCTGTTCGCCTGGGTGGTGCGCGAGGGCGTCACGAACGTCATCCGGCACTCCGGTGCGAAGCGCTGCACGATCAGGATCACCGCCTCGCAGATCGAGGTGATCGACGACGGCAAGGGCCCGACCCCCGACGGTGGCGCGTCGGGCCACGGGCTCGTCGGGCTCCGGGAGCGGGCCGACCAGGCCGAGGCCGGCCTCCAGGTCGGCCAGGCCCCCGGCGGCGGGTTCCGGCTCGCTGTGAAGGTCGGCCTGTGAACCCGCCGACGGCCGCGTCCGCAGGTGTGGACGGCCGGACGACGGGCAGAGCTGTGAGGATAGGACCGTGAGTATCCGTTTGCTGATCGCCGACGACCAGGCTCTGGTCCGTGGCGCCCTGGCCGCCCTGCTCGACCTCGAGCCCGATCTGGACGTGGTGGCCGAGGTGGGCCGCGGCGACGAGGTCATCGACGCCGCGAAGAACTCGCAGCCCGACGTCGCCCTGCTCGACGTCGAGATGCCCGGACTGGACGGGATCGAGGCCGCCGCCGCGCTGCGTACCGCCGTGCCGGGGGTTCGCGTACTGATGGTCACCACGTTCGGCCGGCCCGGGTATCTGCGCCGCGCGATGGAGGCCGGCGCGGCCGGGTTCGTCGTGAAGGACACCCCCGCGACGCAGCTCGCCGACGCGGTCCGCCGGGTGCACCAGGGCCTGCGCGTGGTCGACCCGTCACTCGCCGCGGAGACGCTGGTGGCCGGCACCAGTCCGCTGACGGGCCGCGAGTCCGACGTCCTGCGAGCCGCTCGGGACGGGGGTACGGTCGCCGACATCGCGAAGGAGCTTCACCTCTCCGAAGGCACAGTCCGCAACCACCTGTCGGCCGCGATCGGCAAGACCGGCGCCCGGACCCGCGCCGAAGCCGCCCGCATCGCCCTCGACAACGGGTGGTTGTAGCCGGTCCCTACCACTAGAGTTGCTCTCGGGGAGGGGGGATTCGCTATGGCTATTGGGGACTTCAGTGTCCAGGGACGGTTGGCGGACACCGGTGAGGGGATCACGGCCGACGAACTGCAACTCGCGGCGCGAAACCACGGGATGCCGCTGGAGGGTCTGCGGTACGACGTGACGCCACCGGGGCTGCACTACGTCCTGGTGCATTACGACATTCCGGCGACGTACGCGGGCGACTGGCGTCTCGAGGTCGGCGGCTGTGTCGAGGAGCCGTTGTCGTTCGGGCTCACCGAGCTGCGCGCCATGGGCCGACGGACGGTCCGGGTCACCCTGGAGTGCGCCGGGAACGGACGCGCCACGCTGCAACCGCGACCGATCAGCCAGCCGTGGCTGACGGAGGCGGTCGGTACGGCGGAGTGGACCGGCGTGCCGTTGTCGGACCTGCTGCGCTCGGCCGGGGTCCGTGAGGATGCCGTGGACGTGGTGTTCACCGGCGCGGACCACGGCGTCGAGCGCGGCATCGAACAGGACTACCAGCGCGGGCTCTCGGTCGAGGAGGCGATCGAGTCGGGCGCGATCGTGGCGTGGGAGATGAACGGCGCGCCACTGCCGCCACAGCACGGGTACCCGCTGCGCCTCGTCGTCCCGGGGTGGTACGGGATGGCCAGCGTGAAGTGGCTGCGTTCGATCGAGCTGATCGACCACACCTTCGACGGGTACCAGAACGCGGTCGCGTACCGGATCCGTACGGCCGCGGACGATCCGGGCCGGGCGGTGACCCGGATCGAGCCCCGCGCCCTGCTCGTGCCGCCCGGCTTCCCGGACTTCATGAGCCGCCACCGGTTCGTTGCCGCAGGCACCGTTCCGCTGTTCGGCCGGGCCTGGTCCGGGTGGGCGCCGATCGAACGCGTCGAGGTCAGCACGGACGCCGGCGTGAACTGGCACGAGGCCAAACTCGATGCCGTCAGCAATGAACACGACGACGACCGGTTCGGCTGGCGGGCGTTCGCGTTCGACTGGGAGGCCACGCCCGGCGAGCACGTCCTCACGGTCCGCGCGTACGACGCGTCCGGGCGCGAGCAGCCGATCGAGGCCGAGTGGAACCGCGGCGGCTTCGCGAACAACACGGCGCAGCGGATCAGTGTCCTGGTCACCTGACGTACCGCGTGTCGTTCGCGGATTCCGGCGCACCGCAGTCACATCCTGGAGGAGTACACGGTTCTCACTTCCAGGAGTGACGCGGTGAACGAAAGCCATCTGCACGCGCGGGTCTTCAGGACGGTCGATCGGTGGTACGCCGACGTCGACGACGAGCACGATCCGCAGCCGGACAACCCACTCTGGTACGGCTCGTACACCACCCAGCAGGACGCTCTCCAAGCCGCCTGCACCCATCTCGCCACCCTGGACGAAGCCTCCTGACCAGGGCCTCCTGACCTACTCGGGCTGGTTGTGCGAGTCGCCACCCACCCGGTAGGGCGTGGTGATGCCTTCGTACATCAGGTGGGTCATCAGGCCTTCGGAGGCGTGCGGGAGGTTATGGCAGTGGTCCATCCACAGTCCGGGGTTGTCCGCGACGAAGGCGATCTCGTACGTCTCCTTGTTGCCGACCTCGACCGTGTCGACCCACCAGGGTGAACCGGTCGCGGCCACGCCGTTACGGGAGAGCACGACCGCGTGGTGACCGTGCAGGTGCATCGGGTGCGCCTGCCCGCTGGTGTTGGAGATCTTCATCCGCACCACGTCCCCCTCGGCGACCATGAACATCGGTACGTCGGGGAACTTGTGCCCGTTGATCGTCCACCACAGCCCCGGCTTCCCGTCCAGGAACCCGACCCGCCGCCCGATCCGGTACTCGAAGTTGCGGTCCGCGTGCGCCGGGTCGAACCCGAGCGGCGCCGGCGTCCCGTACGTCAGCAGATCGACGGTGTCCCCCGGTACGTCACCGCTCGGCGGCTCGGTCCCCGCAGGGGCGATCCCGAGCGACAACGCCGACGTACCGGCCACCAGCCGCATCCCGCCCGCGGGCACCACGGCCTCGAGGTCCACGCGTCCGCCCGCGGGCAGCGCATACGCAGCCGTCACCGGTGTCGGCCCGTGGAGGTCACGTCCGTCGACGGCCACCACCTTGTACGACGTCCCGACGAGCCCGACGTGCAGGATCGCGTTGTCGGTGTTGATCACCCGTACGCGTGCCGTCGTACCGGCGGGCACATCGACCCGTCCGGCCCCGGTACGCCCGTTGATGGACCGTTTCCCGTCGTACGTGTGGATCGTCGCGACCACGTCACCGGGCGCAGCCGGGGCGATCACGATCGGGCCGAACAGCCCGCCCTTGACCTCGTCGCTCGACACCTGATGCGAGTGGTACCAGTACGTCCCGGCCTGCGTCGCCTTGAACCGGTACACGTGCTTCCCGCCCACCGGCACGGCGTCCTGCGTCACCCCGGCGACACCGTCCTCGGCGTTCGGTACGTCGATGCCGTGCCAGTGCAGCGTGGCGCCGTCCTTCACGGACTCGTTCACGAACGTCACCTGCACCAGGTCGCCGACACGCGCCCGGATCAGCGGCCCGGGCGAGCTCCCGTTGACCGTGTACCCGTCGACGGTCTCCCCCGAGGCGAGCTGGTACTTCTGCTTCCGCGCGGTCAGCGTCACGTCGACGTTCGGCGTGCCCGCCTTCGGGCCGGTGAGGTCCGCGACGCTCGTCCCCTGGTGATGCATGTGTTCCATAGAGCCGGGACCGCCGCCGTAGTCGGTGTACCCCATCTCCGCCGGGTTGTACGAGCCCGGGACCAGGCTGGTCGTCCAGAGGTAGCCCAGCGGCACGAGCACCGCGAGCGTGACCCCTAGGGCGACCAGCCGGCCCCAGCGCTTCTTCTTGACGTCAGCCACTGGTCACAGGCTGATTCGGTACGGCGGCCCGCCGGGCCCCGGCGCTTGCGACACCCGCGATCACCAGCCCGTTGATCCCGTGCAGCAGCCCGAGCGCCGGCACCCCGAAGGACACCACGGCGAGCAGGATCTGCAGAATCACCAGCCCGACCACGATCCCGGCCAGTACCCGGCCCCGCGGTACGTCGGTCAGGAACGACACGATCAGGAACACCAGCGCGAGCAGACCGATCACCGTACCGGCGATGCTGTGGTAGCTCTGCCCGAAGTTGCTGTAGTCGGCGCCGATCGAGGTGCCGTCGTCGGCGTCCTTCGCGATCGTGAACCCGGCCAGGGCGATCGAGGCGACCTGCAGCACGACCGCGATCGCGATCAGCAGCCCCACGATCCGGTACACGTTTCTCATGCGCCGGATCCCATTCCGTGCCCCATCTTGTGCCCCATCTTGTGTCCCATCCGGCGCTTGCGGACGACGAACACGGCCGCCACGATCAGCGCGATCGGCAGGATCGGCGGATGCCCGCCACCCACCACACACCCGATCGAGGCCAGTACGCCGACCACGCCCAGCAGGATCAGCACCGGCAACGGCACCCGTCCCAGGAACCCGCGCCGACTCCACTCCGGCCGCGGCCCGCCGTACGCTCCACCAGGTCCGCCGTTTCCAGGACCGGTCGCCCCGGCAGCGTTCTCCGGCGCGGTCCACGGCGGACGACGCCAGCCCCACGGCCCGGCCCAGCCCTCACCCGCGTCGGCCGCGCCCTCAGGACCGCGAGCCGCGCCCGCTGGACCCGGGCCCGGCAGGTCTGCGAACAGCCCGCCCAGGTCGGCCTCGGTCTTGGCCTTCAGAGCCTGCTCGACGCGCTCGGAGTGTTCCTCCGCGCTCAGCCGGCCGGCTTCGTAATGCTCGCCCAGACGCCGAACGGCGTCCTCGCGCTCACGGTCGCCGATGCGGATCGGTCCGCCCGGCCTCTCCTCGTTCATGACTCTCCCTGGTGTTCGAAGGTTTCTCCGATGGCACCAAGGTTGTCCTTACGGACCCCTCCACCGCGTCGCCTCAGCG